>NZ_FNBU01000019.1 GCF_900102435.1 Sporolituus thermophilus DSM 23256
ACCCTACCAACTAGCTAATCAGACGCAGACCCATCTTCTAGCGGTAGCTTGTTTCCAGAGGCCACCTTTCTCAACCCGGGCATGCGCCCAGGTTGACACATTCGGTATTAGCACCACTTTCGCGGTGTTATCCCCATCTAGAAGGCAGGTTGTCTACGCGTTACTCACCCGTTCGCCACTGACTGATGTTCAACACCGATGACTCTAAGGTGTTGTGTTGGCACTTTTTTTAACGCGTAAAGCTGCTTCGCAGCTTATGCGCTGCCGTCGTCTTCAACACCCTAAAATGCTCGGTGTTGAACATCAGTCCGTTCGACTTGCATGTGTTAGGCACGCCGCCAGCGTTCGTCCTGAGCCAGGATCAAACTCTCCAATAAATTTATCTATTGGAGCCTGTCAAGGCTCGTTTTTACAAAACCGGAATTATTTGCGCTTCTTTTTTTAAGAAGCGCCGCACATCTGGCGTTTATTCTTACATTGTTCAGTTTTCAAGGAACACGGTGCGCCGCCATCAGGGGCGACGACAGTTACTTATGTTAACACAACTCGTGCGCCGTGTCAACATCTTTTTTTGTTAATTTTTGTCGTCCGCTCTAGCGGCGATGTTTAATACTATACCATGCAGGTTGGTGGAAAACAACGGGCATAAACCTGATCTACCCGGTATATCACGCTGAATTTTGAGTCTATGCCCACCTTTTCTAATATATACTTAGATATGCTAAATTATACACATTAAAACTTCTTTGGCGAAAAAAAGCAGGGTCTACCTAGTAGACCCGTTACTGTACTCGTTTTACCAGAAGGTACGCGGCATAATCCGCTCTAGGGCGCGCACCGGATTGCCCATGCAGTCATAATCGCCAATTTGCTCGGCAATGGCTCTTACCGCCGAAGTAGCGACGACCGGCAGCCCTAGCCGTTTGGCCGCCTCCGTTACCCCCTGCGCCCCTTTTTGCACGATTTCCACCGTCGTTTCTTCCGCCATATGGGTATTGTTAAGGAGTGCATCCACACGGCCAAGGGTGGCTACATAGTCCAGGATGTTGTCCACCGTCGAGGTAAAAGGACGCGACATATTGATAACGGCAATAATTTTGAGGTACGGGTTTTCAAAGGCCCCTTCAATCAGGTTGAAAATCCGGGCGCCGTGAACACCGTAACCTACATCAAGAATGATGTTGCCCGGTCGCTTAAGCACCCAGCGCATGGAACCCTTAATTACATTGCCCGCCTCCCCCAAGCCTACGGTATCGCGGGTTTCCCAGGCGACCACGTCCATTCCCATCGCTTCGAGTTCTTTTTTGATCGGCCGAATAGTGTAGCACGGCTCGACGGTATCCAGGTCAACCAGCGTCACCGGCAATCCCTGACGACACAGATGGATAGCGCGGTTAACGGCGTTTTCGCTTTTACCGCTGGCATATTCCCCTACATAAGCTTCAATAATCGGTTCCATTTCATCCGACTCCTTGTCCTACAAAAATCGAAGGTCTGGCCCGCCCCTCCGGCAGGCCGGGTACAGGCGCCCTACGCCACCCATCCCCATTATAACAGAACCGGGCGAATAATAGCCAAGGGAAAGCGACTACCCGGCAATAAAGATTTTAAATAAGATCAGTAAAATCACTCCCGGCAGTCCCAAAAAACCGGCGATTAAGGCGGTAATGGGGTTAATAGCGATGGTAAAGCCGATATGGCCGCCGATAAAATTCAGTATCCACAGCATAATCCCGCCGATCAGCGCGTTATATACCAACCGAAAAATCAACCTGAGCGGCATTAAAAGCACGCGCGCCACCAGGATAATCAGGATAATCCCGAATATGTATGCCAGAATGACATTAAAATCGCTGCTAAAGCTTAACCAGTTTGGCATATTCGTTCTCCTCTTCCCTTCTAATTCTTAATTCTTATTGTAAATGAGACTACCCGTTGTGTCATGCCCTTATTTACAATATATAAGGACAAGAGCGGCTATATGCCAAAAAAATACTGCCAGCCCCGCAAAATGCGGCGCCGGCAGTGATTTACGAATAGGGCGAGTGCGTAATTCCTTCCTTGCGGGCCAGCTTAAGCAAATACATATACTTTTTCTCCGCGGCCTGCATCAGGTAAACGGCATGATCAACCAAATCGCTGTCAGATACATTATTGTAATAGTTCTGAGCGCTCAGCCATTCCTGCCGGGCCTGTTCCACCACGTCCGGCAAGGGCGGCAGCGGTTTGGGCTCCGGTTTTTCGGCCGCCAGCAGGTCAGCGGTAATCGCCCGGCTGCGTTCTCGAGCGCCCTTGATAAGGTTTTGCCATAGGTTTTGCAAGCCCCATCCCCCCTCTTGGTACCTATTATTGCCAAAAGGTGAGACTTCTAAACAAAAGCGCTAGAGTTCGCGGCGGTTTTCCAACGCTTTTGACAGGGTTACTTCGTCGGCGTATTCTAAGTCGCCGCCAACCGGCAGGCCATGGGCGATACGAGTCACTTTGACGCCCAAGGGCTTAAGCAAGCGGGCAATATACATGGCGGTCGCCTCGCCCTCCACATTGGGGTTGGTGGCCATAATTACTTCGCGAACGTCACCCTGGCGGAGCCGCTCTAAAAGTTCGGCCAAGCGCAACTGGTCCGGGCCAATGCCGTCCAGGGGCGACAGGACGCCGTGCAGGACATGGTAAAGACCGCGGTACTCGCGGGTTCGCTCCATGGCCGCAACATCGCGCGGGTCTTCCACAACACAGATCACGGTCCGGTCGCGCCCCTCGGCCTGGCAGACCCGGCAGGGGTCACAGTCGGTAAGATTAAAACAGACCGAACAGTAGCCAACCTTCTCTTTGGCATCCAGGATGGCCTGCGCCAGCGCCTGTGCTTCATCTTTGTCCATCTCCAGAACGTGATAGGCCAACCGGGCAGCTGATTTGGGACCGATGCCCGGCAGGCGGCGGAACTGTTCGATCAGCTTGGCGAGCGGCGCGATATAGGAAACTTGCATGGACTATAGCAGCCCCGGCGGCAGATTGAGCCCGCCCGTTAGTTTGCTCATTTCCTGCGCCATCATATCGTCGACTTTCTTGATCGCCTCATTGACAGCTGCAACAACGAGATCTTCCAGCATCTCGACGTCATCGGGGTCAACCGCCGATGGCGCAATTTTGATGGACTTAATTTGCTTTTCACCGGTAATTACGACGGTTACGGCCCCGCCGCCGGCCGTTGCCTCCAGGGTGCGTTGTTTGAGTTCTTCCTGTAGTTTGGCCATGTCGGCCTGCAGTTTTTGGACTTTCTTCATCATCCCGGCCATGTTACCCATATTCCCAAACATTGTTACTCCTCCTTGCGGTTCTCTTGTTTTATGACTTTTCCGCCAAACATCTTAATTGCCTGGCGCAATACCGGATGGTCCTCCTCGCCGGCTCCGTTTGCCGGTGCGGCCGGTTCACGGGGGCGTGTCGGCGCCGCGGTCCCAAGTATACAGTAAAGACGCAGCGGCCGACCCACTACTTGCGCCAGCACATTCTCGACGATCGTGCGGTAGTCTTCTTTCTCCGTGCGCTCTTTGGGGAAATTAGCGGTAAACTGTACCGTCGCCTGCTGCTCATTCAGCGCCACCAGTTGGCCCTGGGCCACACAAGCATGAACGGAGCGCTTGCCGCCGGCAACCAGCTCTTTTAATACAGCCGCCCACACTTCCCGGAGGTCGCCGGGCGCGGAGCGGACCGGCGGGCCTCCCGGAGAGGCAGCCGGTTCGGCCGGAGTCGGGGAAGCCGTTGCCGCCGGTTGGGGCGCTACCAGTGGCCCTGCCGCCTTTACTGACGGGGTCGGGGGCCGGCTCGCCGATACTGCGGCACCGTCCGCTGCGGGCAAATGATTAAGCCGGCCCTGGTCAGTTACGGCTGCTCCCGCCAGTAAGCGGGCCTCCAGCGCGGCCACGCGCTCGGCTAAGGCGGCCCAGTCGCTGTCGGCTACGCGGCGGCAGAGGGAAAGCAAAGTCATCTCAGCCGTGATGCGCGGCTCCGCCGCCCATCGCGCTTCATTGGCCGCCTCCTGCAGCGCCTGGAGCATTCGCACCAGTTCCGCATGGGAAAATTTCGCGCTCTGCTCAGCCAAAACTTGCCGATCGGCCGAGTACATGTCAATTGTTTCCACATCAGGCGCCGCCTTAAACAACATCAGGCTGCGGAGGTGTTGGGCGAGTTCTAACAGCAGTTGCCGCACATCCTTGCCGAGGGCGACCAGTTCATCCAGCGCCAGTAATACGGCCGCGCTATCGCGATTGGCCAGCGCGGCGGTTATACGCCAAATCCCTTCGTGGCCAATAAGACCCAACAGTTGACGAACATGCGCCACTGTCACCGTACCGTCGTCCAGAGCGGTGCACTGGTCAAGGATGCTCAGCGCGTCCCGCATGCCGCCGTCAGCATGGACAGCAATCAATTTTAACGCATCAGGCGTAATATTCAAATTATTTTTCGCCGCGACCTCGGCCAGCCGCCCTTCAATCTCCTTTACGCCAATGCGCCGAAAGTCATAGCGCTGACAGCGCGAATGAATGGTGGCGGGAATTTTGTGCGGCTCAGTCGTAGCGAGGATAAATACCACATGAGCCGGCGGCTCCTCCAGCGTTTTCAGGAGGGCGTTGAACGCCTCCGTGGTCAACATATGCACTTCGTCGATGATATATACTTTGTAGCGGCCGTCAACAGGGGCAAACTTAACCGTTTCCCGCAAGTCGCGGATTTCATCAATACCGCGATTGGAGGCGGCGTCAATTTCAAACACGTCCATAGAAGCGCCGCTGTTAATGCGGTCGCAGTGGGGGCAATGGTTGCAGGGATTAGGGGTCGGACCATGAAGGCAGTTGAGCGCCTTGGCCAAAATCTTGGCCGTACTGGTCTTGCCTGTCCCCCGGGGCCCGGCGAACAAATAGGCGTGGGCGATTTTTCCGGCAGTAATGGCATTCTTGAGCGTAGTACGGATATGATCCTGGCCCACAAGACTGTCGAAATCCTGTGGCCGCCACTGACGGTACAAGGCCAGGTAGGCCATCATTCAGCACCCCCTTACAGCTTTATTCCACATTGCCATTATTATTTCCTGTTTGGAACATAAAACATAAAAACCGCGCTGCAACAGGCGATCCGTTTTCAACGTCGGGCTACGGCAGTATCCGCATCAGGCTACCTTACGGCACATAGGAATTGTCACTTACCGTTGCTTCCTTCCGGACCTGGCGGGGTTCATGAGTTCCTATTGCGTAAGACCCAATGCGGGCTTACCGTAGTCCGACCTTAAAAACGAAAAGCCGCGTACTGATGCAGCACGGCTGTGGTTATTAATATATGGCGGAGAGAGAGGGATTCGAACCCTCGGCACCGTTTTGGCAGTGCACGCGATTTCCAGTCGCGCTCCTTCGACCACTCGGACACCTCTCCGGGTCTGACATTAATTTATTATATATGAATTTAAGCCTTTTGACAAGGTGCACAAAGCGTTACTTTTTACCAAACACAATCCCTTTGCGCCAAACCGCGTAATTAAGTATACGCTCTCAAGCACGGCTTGTCAATATTTTCTGCGCCTCATATTCAGGCGGTGGTAGGTATCTGGGTTTATTAAACATACAGCGCATGTATTCGTGTAACAGCATTTTGGGATAGACTATAATTAAAGAGTTATTTATACTTATAAGATACAGAGTAAATAACCGAGGAGCTGATTTTTTTGGAAACAAAACTGACGAAATTGCTTGGTATAACTTACCCAATCATTCAGGGCGGAATGGCTTGGATCTCGGAAGCCAACCTTGCAACTGCCGTGTCTAATGCCGGCGGCGCAGGCATTATTGCCAGTGGCGGCCGGGCTACCGATTGGGTGCGTGCTGAAATTCGCAAGGCCAAAACATTAACTAATAAGCCATTCGGCGTCAATGTAATGCTGATGGCGCCGAACAAAGACGAAATCGTCGATGTGCTCTGCGAAGAAAAAGTGGCCTTTGTCACGCTAGGAGCGGGTAATCCTATACCATACTTTGCTAAATTTCATCAAGCCGGAATAAAGGTTATACCGGTTGTTCCCAACGTGAAACTGGCCAAACGGGTTGAAGCGGCCGGCGCCGACGCTATTGTCATCGAAGGCATGGAGGCCGGCGGACATATCGGGACAATGACCACCATGGCTTTACTAACTAACGTTATCCCCGAAATATCCGTCCCGGTCATAGCTGCTGGCGGTATTGTCGACGGCAGAGGTATCGCTGCAGCGTTATTAATGGGCGCTTCCGGCGTGCAAATGGGGTCTCGCTTTCTCTTAACCGAAGAATGTACGCTTCACCCTAAAGCCAAGCAGCGGATTATTGAGGCCGAAGACACCGACTCGGTAGTAACCGGCTATTCGCGCGGCCACGGAGTAAGGGGGTTGAAAAGCAAATTTACCGATAAATATTTAGAACTTGAACGGAGCGGCGCTCCCCAAGATGAGCTTGATGCCTTGGCGACCGGCACAAACCGGTTGGCGGCGGTCGACGGCGACGTCGAAACTGGATTAGTTCAGGTAGGGCAAAGCCTTAATAGGCTAAAAGACATAAAACCCGTTAAACAAGTTATCGAAGAACTAATGGCCGAAACCATTCGCACCCTGTCAAACGCCGGCAATTTGGTCAAGTAATGACCATATATTTTTATAAACCAGGGGGAACCAGCTATGAAATTTGAAGGTATAGAGCCAGTCAGGGCTCGCGAAACTTTCGTAGCCGACGGCGCCAAAGTTATCGGCAAGGTTACTATGAAAGAATATAGCAGCGTATGGTTTAATACCGTAGTCCGCGGCGACGTCAACTGCATTGAAATCGGGCGTTATACCAACATCCAGGATAATAGCGTCGTCCATGTTGCCGATGACTGCCCGACAATTATTGGCGACTATGTAACAGTCGGCCACGGCTGCATCATTCACGGCGCAACAATTGAAGATCATTGCTTGATCGGCATGGGCGCCATCGTGCTGAATAAAGCGGTAATCGGCAAAGGCAGCATCATCGCTGCTGGCGCTTTAGTCAGGGAAGGACAAGTAATCCCGCCGCACTCACTTGTCGTCGGGGTGCCTGGCAAAGTCATTAAACAAGTGCCCGACGAATGGAATAGTATTCATGCCCAAGCAGTCAAATATAAGACGCTCTGGACCGAGCGGTATGGGCTCCTACCCGACGCTGGCGGCGAGCGCTATAACGGCGAAAAGATCGTTTAACGAATAAAGCCTTCTCCGAGTTATCCTCGGGAAGGCTTTATTACTTATTTTTTAGGTGGTAGCTTTCTCAGCGGATAAAATTGGTTAGTATTTTGGCTTCCGGCGGCACAGGGTCTACCTGTTGCTTGCCGGCTGCCAGTACTTTTAACAACCATGCCATATTTTTGCCCAGAATACGCAAAATCTGGTTCCCTTCCTCGTCTTTCACCGCTTCACCAGCGTCGCGGCCATGGGTCACGTTCCAATAGTTCGATGTCGGCACGATCATCTCCGAATACATAATATAGTGATTAAGCGCGTCGAACGTTGCGACACCGCCCGACCGGCGGACCACGGCAACCGTCGCGCCAACTTTATGCCGCAGCATCGACTGGTTGACCGACGTGACGAAAAAAGCCCTGTCCAGGAAAGACTTCATCGTTCCCGGAATTCCCGCATAATATACCGGAGATCCCAGCAATATTCCATCAGCTTCTTTCATCTTTTGAATCCAGTCATTTACTTCGTCATTCGCGATGACACAGCGTTCATTTTGGTTTTTGATGCACCCCATACAGGCAATGCAGCCTCTTATGGTTTTGTTGCCGACATGAATCACCTCAAATTCTATTCCTTCCGTTTTCAACTCTTCGCCGACAACGTTTAGCGCATAGGCAGTATTGCCGTTTGCCCGCGGGCTGCCGTTAAAAGCAACTACTTTCATACTCACCCTCCCAAAATGCGTTTTGCCAAATCCTGAACACAGGATTTTCTTCCCCGGCAAATAATAATATATATTTATAAAAACATCTGCACAAGTACGCACTTTTAAGTAATTATACTCACCGCAAGGTAAGGAACGCCAGCGCTCGGAACTAGTGACAAGGAAGGAATACGTTTATGCTTGTAATCAACAACCAAAATTATATCTGCAGTCTCGACTATGCCGTCAGCCTAATCAAGGGAAAATGGAAAGCAGTAATTATCTGTCATCTGAACGATCAATCTTACCGTTTTCTCGAACTCCAACGCAAACTTCCCGGTATTAGCGAAAAAGTCCTTACAGAAAAACTGCGCGAACTGGAAAATGACGGCCTTGTCGAACGCGTATCGTACCCAGAAATACCGCCCCGTGTCGAATACCGCCTAACCCCGCTTGGCCTTAGTTTATTTAAGGTATTGGATGCTTTGCAGATTTGGGGCGAAGACTATATCGCGCAAACGAAAAAGCTTCACAAACACACAAATCAGGAACGCTAGCGAGCGGACACCCGTTAAATCCTTTAAGCAAAAAAGCCTCCCAGGACTAACCCCTGGAAGGCTTAATTTTTTCTTGGCGGAGAGGGTGGGATTCGAACCCACGAGACCCTTACGAGCCTACCTGATTTCGAGTCAGGCTCCTTCGACCAACTCGGACACCTCTCCATTGTATTTATTTGCGGCGCTGGCGGAAAAAGTCCCGCATTATTTCAGCGCACTCATCGGCCCTTACGCCCGCCGTTACCTCCAGTCGATGATTTAATGCCGGATGCTGGACAATATTAAACAATGACTCAACCGCTCCAGCCTTATAATCAGGACTGCCATAAACCAGCCGGTCAATCCGACTGTTAACCAAGGCCCCGGCGCACATTGGGCACGGTTCTATAGTAACATAAAGCGTAGCTCCGGTCAACCGCCATCGCCCAAGAAGCTTACAGGCTTGCTGGATGACGATAATCTCGGCATGAGCCGTAGCATCATGCCATGTCTCCCGGCGGTTGTGGGCCCTCGCGACTACCGCCCCGTCCATAACCAGCACGGCGCCAATTGGCACTTCGCCAATAGCATAGGCTTTCCGCGCCTCTTCCAGGGCTATTCCCATGTAGTCGTAATCGTCCATCGTCCCCGTCACCACGCGCGTCATCATGGTGCGCCCGAGACGACTCGAACGTCCGACACGCGGTTTAGGAAACCGCTGCTCTATCCACCTGAGCTACGGGCGCATAAATTTAGGTTTTGTAAAAATTAACTGAATTTTTGTAGCTTCCTGCAAAACACTGTCAGCCACACTGCTTAAAGATTATAGCATTAACGTAAACCTGGTGTCAAGACTAACCACCTAAAAGTGTTACCAGTATGACGCTACTGGCAAGATTGCAGGCCTTTCTATGCCTAAAAACGAATGTCTTCACGGCTGTAATGTCTAAACATTTTAAGTTTCAATTTTCATAGTAAAAACCCTGGATACGATTTAACTGTATCCAGGGTTTATCGCGATTAGTATTCCCAGAACATCCGTTGAATTTCTTGGGGATCGGTTGTCTTCGTAAGGGCCAACATTAGCAGCACGCGAGCCTTTTGCGGATTCAGCGTATCACTGACTACGGTGTTATACTTATCATCATCAAATTCACCATTGCGGGTAACAATACCATTGCCTACCCGGGAACTCCTCACTATGACAACACCTTTTTTCAGAGCATCTTCAATGGCCGGCTTAACATTAACATTAATACTTCCATTTCCGGTCCCGGCATGAACAATGCCCTTCGCCCCGGCAGCAACTGCCGCATCAAGCATTACACGGGTGTTGTTGGCATACCCATACACAATATCGACCCGGGGCAGCTCAGTCAAGTTCATAACATCAAACTCAGTATCAACGGTATGTTTACGTGTCGGTTGACGATAGAAAGAAACGGTTTCATTTTGGATGTACCCTAAAAATCCAAGTTCCGGCGCCCGGAAGGTATCCAAATTGGAAGTATTAGTCTTGGTAACATCCCGGGCACTGCTGATCTGGTCGTTCAACATTACCAAGACGCCTTTACCAATGGCTTCCTTGCTACCTGCTAAAACAACGGCACGGTACAGGTTCATCGGGCCATCGGCACTCATCGACGTAGCTGGCCGCATAGCCCCCACCAGCACTACTGGCTTTCTGCTTTTCACTACTAAGTTTAAAAAATAAGCAGTTTCTTCCAAAGTATCCGTCCCGTGTGTAATAACAATACCGTCTACATCGTCAGTACTAAGTAGTTCATTAACCCTTTTGGCCAATTTGAGCCATATCTCATTCGTCATGTTTTCGCTGGCAATCTGCGAAATCTGTTCACCAGAAACATTAGCAATCTTTTTTAATTCTGGAACATTGTTAATTAAAGCGTCAACCGGCGTAACCGCAGCCTTATAGCCGACGGTCTGCGTACTGGATACACCAGCGCCAGCAATTGTCCCACCAGTCGCCAGTATCTTGATATTTGGCAGTTTGGCGGTCGGCGCAGCTACAACCATCCCTGTCTGTAAGGTCAAGATAAAAACAAGCAAACAGATTAGCGCGGTAATCCTCAGAACCTTTTTGCCCATTTTGTCTCTCCTTTCAGTTATGTACCAGATTTTGGATACAATTTTATTATAAAACTTGTACCACAATAAAAGCAAAGTTCAATTTTCATAAAATTCCATAAATAAATCTGTCGCTTCTTCAAAATTGGCCCGTTTAGCCACATTTGAAGCCTTTTTTCCCAGAAACACAAATGATAATTGTCCTTTATAAATGCACTAATAGCGTATATTTTTTTATAAAATCAACAATTATCCGACTGTTTTGTATAAAGCTTACATCTATACCTTAACCACGCCTATAAATACTTTCTGACCTAACGCCTTCAACCAGTTGCCCATGCTGGACGCATCAAAAAAGCGCCGGCAAATGCCGGCGCAGACGCCAAAAAATAAAACTATTAACCTACCATGGGTACCCAGCCCTTGGCTCTGATCGCCTCGGCGATGCGGTTGATGGATACCATGTAGCTGGCTGTTCTCATATCAACAGGATGCTTTTGGTACATATCCCAAATTTCATTGAATGCTTTTACCATCATGCGCTCCAGGCGCTCGTTGACTTCTTCCTCGGTCCAGTAGAAGTTGGAAAGGTTTTGCACCCATTCAAAGTAAGATACGGTCACACCGCCGGCATTGGCAAAAATGTCGGGCACCACAAGCACGCCGCGGTCAGCAAGGATTTTGTCCGCTTCCGGCGTGGTCGGGCCATTGGCACCTTCGACCACGATTTTACACTTAAGATTTGCAGCATTTTCTGCGGTAATTTGGTTTTCCAGCGCGGCCGGCACAAGAATATCGCACGGAAGTTCCAGCAGCTCCTTGTTAGTAACGGCGACAGTGCCGGGAGTGCCGACAACGCTGCCGGTTTGCTTAAGCTGAGCGTCGACGGCAGCAAGGTCCAGGCCATTTTCAGCGTAAATACCGCCTTTGACATCGCTTACCGCAACGATTTTGCAACCCATTTCATGCAAAAACTTGGCGGCGTGGCTGCCTACGTTGCCGTAACCCTGAACAGCAACTTTCGCCCCTTTCAGGTCAAGCCCCACCTTCTTGGCCGCTTCACGGGTAGCGATTGAAACGCCCCGGCCGGTAGCGGCGCCACGCCCGAGAGAACCGCCGATGATGATGGGTTTGCCGGTAATCATCCCAGGCTCGCTGTGTCCTTTGATTTCATTGTATTCGTCAACCATCCAGGCCATAATCTGGGGGTTGGTATTTACGTCAGGGGCCGGAATGTCCTTATCTGCGCCCACAAATTGGGCAATAGCCCGGATATAGCCGCGGCTAAGCCGCTCTAATTCATCCTGCGACAATTCCTGCGGATTGCAAACAACGCCGCCTTTGCCACCGCCGTAGGGCAGGCCGATGACGCCACATTTGAAAGTCATCCAAATAGACAATGCTTTAACTTCGTCGGGAGTAACGTCGGGATGGAAACGGATACCGCCTTTGGTCGGCCCGATGGCATCGCAGTGCTGCGAACGGTAGCCTTTAAAAACGCGGACACTACCGTCGTCCATACGCACCGGTATGGATACTTCGAAAAAGCGCTTCGGCTCTCTGAGAATAGCATGGATACGCGGGTCAAGCTTTAAGTGGTTGGCGGCAGTTTCCAGCTGCTGCTGCGCCACTTCCAGAGGATTAAGATGTTGTTTTTGCTCCACTCTATAACACCTCTTGAGAAGATTTTGTTGAGAAAAAACATTTTTCTCACTTGGCCGCAATGTTTCTGTTCATTGCTTAATGATACTATCAAGCCTACAAAAAACAACAGAAAAAGTTTTAAAGTTACACATGTTAATCTCTGAAAAATCTAATTATTCTGCGTGCCATTGTCCTTGTCAAAAGGACAGGCCGGCTTTTTGCTGGCAGGACGACTGTAAACCTTGTAAACATTCCGGCAGGAATTATTGGCAATCGGTGGAATAATATAGCAATAGAGTCACCAACCCGGCGACGCCCGGGGTGAACCGGGATCGTTAAAAGGATAGACAAAATAACCAGCCCATATTTTATCAACCGGGAGGGATGCATTTTGACCAGCCTGCCCGTTATTCAGCGGTTCATCTGGTGGCTGCCGGTGGCAGTAATCGGCTTATCCGTTTTGTTTGCCGGCTACTGCCAGAATAAACTGGACCTGTATTTAAAAGCCCAGCTAATCAATAATATCCAGGTCAAGGCGACCCTGCAGGAACTTGATTACCAGGCCCTCTATTCCCGGGTAGAGGCATACCGCAAAGCTTTTCTCGACCGCAATTATGAAGCGATGTACCACCTCAGCTATTTCAAAGACGTTCCCAAGCCCAGCCTGATTGAATTCCGCAACCTCCGCGACCCGCAGCACACCTACCGCATGGAAGTGCGCATTGTCGAAGTCGAGCTGGCCGGCAACAAAGGCAAGGCACATCTGGAACTTATCTTGGAGCACCCTGTTATCGGAGTGAATAAATCTACCCATGTCCAGGAATGGGAAAAAATAAACGATATATGGTATCGTATCGATTACGGTTACTGACCCCGACTGACAAAAAGACAGAGTCAAGGCGCGTAGCAGCTTGACTCTGTCTTTATATTTATGTTCCGTTTTTAGCGGAACATATTGCCCATACCGGTTATAATCAATGCATTGGCAAAGTCAATGAGGAACGCGCCAATGAGCGGTACTATGAGGAAGGCTTTGGGCGCCGGACCGTATTTTTCGCTGAGGGCGGCCATATTGACCAGGGCATTAGGCGTCGCACCCATGCCAAAGCCGACCATGCCGACCGACAGCTGCACTGCCTCGTAGTCACGGCCCATAATGAAGTATACCAACAGCCAGCAGAACAGCAGCATCAGGATGCACTGGCCAATCAAGATAATGGTCAGCGGGAGAGCAAGATTGATAAGCTCCCATAGTTTCAAACCGTTAATGGCCATCGTGAGATACACGGCAAGAGAAATGTCGGAAATGATTTCCACAGCACCTTCGTTAATCTCATAACTTTTACTGATATCGCCAATATTGCGGATGACCGCCGCCACGATCATGGCGCCGATATACGCAGGCAACGTAATGCCGGCCTTGTTGAGGTAGAAACTTACGATCGAACCAATCCCCATTGCCGCGAGGATGAAGCCAAGAGCTTTCATCAGCGTAGCGCCATCAACGGTATTCTCAGTTTCCTGAACAGCCGTTGCGGCGGCGTCAACGCGGATGCCTTGCTGCGCAGGAGTAGCAATGTTGTACTTCTTAATCAAGGTTTCACCAAACGGACCGCCCATGAGGCTGCCGGCTACCATACCGAACGTGGCGCAGGCAATGGCGGCCGTAGTCGCGCCGGTAACCCCCCAGCTTTCAAACAGCGGACCGAAAGCGCCGCCGGTACCCAGACCACCCATCAGGGTTACCGCACCGCCAATTATGCCAAACAGCGGATGGATGCCTGTGGCTTTCGCCAGGACAATGCCGATAACATTCTGGAGTACGGCAAGCACAACAGCTAAAACAAAAAAGATTATCAGCGGCAGCCCGCCGCGTTTGAGCAGCATAACGCTGGCGCCCATACCGATGGTGGTAAAGAACATGATCATGAGAGCCGTTTGCATGGTGCTGTCAAGCTCAAATCCCAGTATACCCTGGGTCCGCAGGAAAGTGGCCAGACTGGCAAAGAGCAGGCCGCCGACAACAGGAGCAGGAATGCTGAACCGCATCAGTAGGGGAATACGCCGCCGGATAGTCGCGCCAAGGTAGTAAACAATGATTGCCAGTGCTACTGTTTGAATCATATTTAGTTTTAGAATTAGAAGTCCATTTACAACTTTGGTTTCCATGAGGTCCCCCCCTTTTTATTTTGTCCCACTAATTATTTATTGAACAGAACCATGCGGCCAAGCATGATACCTTTTATTATTGTATTTATATGTCTACAAGAAACTACAAAAGACAACAAAAAATCTTGCGGTAAAAACTGAAAATTAAGTATGTTACTAATATAACAAATAGTTTGTTTCTATTAAACCATTGTATGTATACAGAATACTATTAATGAAACAATTGCTATTGTTTCGGCTGATATGTTAAGATATGTGTAAATAATCAAGAGAAAGCAAAGGCGCTTTAATCCCGCAACAACGGATTTAAAGCGCCTTCCTTAATAGACTCAACTGTCAGGAGAGTGAGCAAAATGAATACCAAAGCAAGTTTAGCCCGCAAAAAGAAGAACAATGTGGCCAGTGACAATAAAAACAAGATCATTCGTGGCAACGGCTGGACAATCGTCCGCGACAGTTACGACGCGGTAACCATCCGGATCGCCAATCCCGCCTGCTTTGCCAGCAGCTCCTATCAGAACGCAGTCAAAATGCTGGCCAACACCAAAAATGTCCGTATTATTTTAACCTATGTCAACTAACTTTTGGTCCACTTGCCCCCACCGGATTTGTTCCCGCAAGCTCTGAGGCCAATCCTCAGAGCCATTGTTTTCTAAAAGGCCAATTCACCCTGAACAGAAAGCTTCGCGGCCAAATTCACCACCTTCTGCTGGATCGCCGGCCAGGATACGACCAGCGAATTGTAGGCCAGTCCCGCTTCAGACCATCCTTTGCGCTCGCAAATCGCGTAGAGGCGGTAAGCCAGCGCCTTGGCCTGTTCCGCTCTCGCGCCGCCAAGAAAGTAGACCAGCCGGGCGGCGGCGTCTTCGCCACCTGCGCCCAGCAGCGCGTTAGTGATCTGCTGGGTAAAACGCCAGACAGTTATCCGGCCTTCATACCCGGGCTGCCAACCATCGGCCAGCTCTTCCCACTTCAGCAACCTGACCTTGCCTTTCGCCGCCGCCAGCACACCGTCACTCACCAGCCTTTCTACCGACGTATTCTTGGCGCGGGCCAAGACATCGGCCACGCCGAACGGCGCTTCGCTTAAGCCGAACTGTTCGAACCAGGCGAGGCAGAAACGGGTATCTTCGTCCAGCATGCCTTCCTGGGCCGCAAGATAGGCATCAAGCTCCTGATTGACAATCTGCAGCGCCGTCCGCACCGACATCGGTTCGCCATCGGCTTCATACACCTGGCGGTATTGGGAAAAGATGGCCATACCAGGTCCTATTGCCGCCTGCGCCAGGTCTACCGGCGGTATGTTGCTTTGTGCCAAACCCTTGAGCGCGGCCGGCAGTCCTCTTTTGACAGCCGCTACGAATTCCCGCCGTGTTGCCACCGGGGCGTCAGACGCTCTTTTGCGGCATACTAATACGATGGATGAAGCCAACGCGTTTTTGGTCGTTTTTCGGCCCGAAACCCGTTCTGTCCGCAGCGGCCAGGTACAAACAATCTGCAGCCCGGCGCCAATCAGTACCCCCAAGATGCTTTCCCAGGCGGTATAATACCCCTCGTCCTTTTCCGCTACTTCTTGCTCTTTGAAGGCATAATAAATCGTCGCCGGATAATCGTCGTTCATTGCTGCATAGATATTCTTTACCGCCCTTTCCAGCTGTCCGCGGAAGTGTTCACTGGCCCGCACCCTGTCCCCGTCAAACCGGTGCCGTGCCGCCACTATCTCCGCCGCTTTCGGCGTGGCCACCGTGGCAAACAGCTCCGGATAATCCTCTTTCAGCGCCTGGCGTAACACGCCGTAGAAAAAGTCGGCGAAATCGGCATAAGTAATACTGCTGTAGTATGGCGGATCGGTGGAAATCAGCCACTTGCCCGTATCGCCCCAGGCCGCGGCTGCATCTTTTTGTTCAGCCGTACCATATCCTTCTCCCGGCAACAGCTCCAGACATTTGGGAATCCATTCCAGCGAACCTTCCCAACTTCCTGTTGAGCCGCTGAACGGATTGGCTTCGGCATAGTCCCAAGCCATGGCCACCCCTTGTTCGGAAAAGGTCTGTTCGATGGTTTCCCGATGGATATTCCAGATCGCGAACGAACTGAGCCGGTTGGCCAGACGCCCTACCGCCAGGGCAAGATAGGTCGCTACCGCTGCGGCGTACTCCTCATCGCCGCCATCCTGCAAACATTGCGCTTTGGCTTCCTTTACCAACCCGGCAAAGGTCGCCAGTGCATAGCGCTGGCGCGGGTTGTACAGCGCGCCGATAGAAGCGTAACCATAGTTGGGCGGATTAAAATAGCCCGAAATTCGCGCTGCAGCTAAGTCGGTTAAAAAGTCGGACGTAGGCATGGGCTCGTTATTCTCACCGGGCGAAACATACATCTTGCCTTCCTTGCCTGCTACCACCTGAGCGATGACGGCGCCGCCGATGCGGCCTTGCTGGCCTAGTTCCCTGATATAATCCAAGGGGACCGGCGTACCGCAACAAATGCATTTGGCGCCGCGCCGGTCAACCGTCCCGGCAGGCGGTTGGCCCGGTCCTGTCCGCACAACAAAACTAACTTGCCCTTTGGCCCGGTCAACTTGCGGTTCAACCCAAACTTCCCGGCCCTTTTTGGCCGACAGCGTAAATTTGCTGGCGAGCGGCATATCACACCCGCAAGCCGGATTAGGACACTTAACCGTCCGCACCCACAGCCAGGCAATCACCGTCCCTTCGCCACCCGCGGCCGGCAGCGTCACTTTAGGATACAGGCGGCCTAACCGTTTTTCCGCTTCGTCCCGCAGCCACCGGCCATAGTAACGGACGTCGGCGGCCAGGCCGGCCGCCCCTTGCCAACCATTGTTTTGGCCAATTTCCCCCCGGGCTGCCGGGTTGACCGGCGGACGGCCCGCGAATTTAGCCGGTAATTCGATTAAGGCCTTGGTAATCAGCACCGCTACCGGATTTAAATCGCTTCCCCGCGCGCAAAGCCCCAGTCGCTGCGCTTCCAGCGGGATAGAGCCGCCGCCGCAAAAAGGATCGTATACCGGCGGCGGTTCGCCGCCGGTTGATTTCAATATTTCCGCGCGGGCCATTTCTAAAACTTGCTCATTACCGCTATTTTCCCACTTTACCAGGTCGCCGAGAATGGCAAACAGGCGCTGCCGCTCCTGCGCCTGTGCTTTTTCGTCAGGAAACTGTTCCGGGTGGCTGGAGGGATCGTCTACCAGCGAGGCAAACAGTACCGCCCGGCACACCGCGAGCGGCTTGCGGGACCACCATAAATGGAGCGTCGACGGGTGGCCCTGACGGATAGACTTTTCCCGCGCCGAGGCGTCGTTAATGACTTCCAGCGGCAGCGCCACTTCAATCAGCTTCTTTTTATATGCCACGCTATGCCTCCTGCCGTTTTTCTTGCCGCGCCAAGCTGCGGCAATTTGTCTTTCCAGCAGTTCTCTTTTTAATTATACCGCTTATACCGGATGCGACGCATGTCGCGCCAAAAAAGAAAAATACTTTTCACAACTTCGCGTACTACCCTGGAAAGTGGCAATCGGAAAGTGGTGCCACTTTCCACTATCCTGTTATAACAAAAAACACAGGCCTGATAAAAGCCTGTGTTATCGGTTCGAAAAATGGCCTGCCCGAGAGGATTCGAACCTCTGACCTTTTGATTCGTAGTCAAACGCTCTATCCAGCTGAGCTACGGGCAGACATTCATTAGGTCGGCTTCTTGCCTCACCGACAAAAAGCATTATAGCATAATACGTTGACGGTGTCAAATTTTTTCGGACAGAATTTTTATCCACAATTTCCACAAGGACAAACCCGCACAGACGCTGCATTTTTCTCGTTAGTTATCACTTTACTCCCCATCTTTATCCACAGGTTACCGCTATTTGTTTGGGGTTATTGGCTGCCCGTTATAGCCCTATCACCTGAACCCGTTCCCTTTTTATCCACATTTGTTGCCTTTTTGTGAATAATTCTGTGGATAATTTTTGATGTATCCACAGCCTAGCACCTAAAGCAAAAAAGCCCAACCAACAATGGTCGGGCGAAATAAGGCTGGCACTATGCCAACGGCCGGCTCCAGTCCACATACACGCCGGTATGCTCCCACAGCCGGGTCAGGGCCAATTTCAATTGTTCGACACTTTCCGTAGGAACGGCTACCGCATCCTTAAAGTCCCGCAGCGTCTTCTGCGCCATCCGGATAACATGCTTTGTCGACAGGAAGGCCTCTACCTGCCGCCGCTTGCCGTCGTCAGCCAAAATTACCTTTATGGTCTTAGTGGCCGGATCGTATTCAATATATCCGTTATCATTGGCATGGTGAATGGCTACGCGGTATATTTCGCTCATTTGCAACTCCTCGCCTTTAGAAAATAGAACTTTTACATATATACGGTTTGGAGCGCGAAAATCCTGCTTGCTACTTTATATTTTCCCCTGCCAAAATGCGGGCTATGCAACGCGAGATGAACCCAGCCCAGAGAACCAACCCGGGCTGCTTCGTTTTGTTTACTTGACTTCGAATTGGTCCTTCCGGCCTGACGGTTTTATAACATGTACGGCACAGGCTAAACAGGGGTCGAAGGAATGAACGGTACGAACAACGTCGAGCGGGTTGTCGGCATCAAGCACGGGTAGCCCGATCAGCGCTGTCTCCAGCGGCCCTGGCTGGCCCGCCTTGTCGCGGGGCGAGGCGTTCCAGGTGGTTGGCACCACGGCCTGGTAGCGTTCGATGCGGTGGTTGTTAATAACCACCCAGTGGCCGAGCGCGCCCCGCGGCGCTTCAGTAAGACCGACGCCGACACCCATGTACGGTATTTCCACGGCGGCCTCGCACGGCGCGCCGATTTCCAGTTCATCCAACCACGCCGGCAGCGTTCGGGCGACAAGTTTGGCTTCCAGCATGCGGGCAACGATCCGGTCCATCACCGAAACGCCATTGGTATAGCGTCCGCTCGTCCACATGCGGGCGAGCGGCCCCACTTCGCAAACCGTGCCGTCATAGCGCGGCGCCTTAACCCAACTGTAAGCGCCCGCTTTGTCGTACTGGGCCTGGGTAACCGCATCTGACGGGTTGCCGTCGCCGGCACTAGTATACCAGGCATGGGAAACGTCCTCGGTGATTTTTTCTTTGTCCAGCGCGACAAGTTTGCCATTAATATAGGCTCCGGGAGTAAATAAGAATTCCCGGCCGGCGTCATCAAGCGGGAAGGCGCCGTAGACGAGGAAATTGGCAGGACCGCGGCCCAGTTTGAAGTACTCGTTATACGCGGCGGCGATAACGCCCACGTCTTCCTGGTATTCGTTGTTTATAAAAGCGGCAACCTCGACCAGCAGCTTGCGGTAGGCGGCAATACGTTCTTTGGTCGCATTCTGGGTGACGCCGCCGG
The DNA here is from genome assembly GCF_900102435.1 of Sporolituus thermophilus DSM 23256. Taxonomy (NCBI): domain Bacteria; kingdom Bacillati; phylum Bacillota; class Negativicutes; order Selenomonadales; family Sporomusaceae; genus Thermosinus; species Thermosinus thermophilus. Next base: position 19,737 of record NZ_FNBU01000019.1, read on the forward strand.
CAATGATCGATGCCTGGTGGGGCATTTTCCCGCTGAACTGGGCCACCATTTCATGGCATTTGCGGCGGATGTCGAGCGCCTTAAAGTAATGGCCCATCAGGCGGTCGCTTGTTTCCTTGTTCAAGCGGAAGTCGCCGTTATAGCGCGGGGTAAAGGGAGCGATATCCGGGCCCTGGACATAGTCGGGCAGCGACAGCTGATAGAAGTGAATAATGTGGGATTGTAGGTAGTTGCCGCCCAGGATGAGATTGCGGAGCAAGCGGCCGTTGCGGGGTACGGCAGCGCCTGATACATCATCAAGGGCCAGCGCGGCTGCCGTGGCATGGCTGACAGGGCAGACGCCGCAGATGCGCTGCGTCAAAAATACGGCATCACGGGGGTCGCGGCCGGCTAAAATCGGCTCAAAGCCGCGGTACAGCGTCCCGACGGCATGCGCATCCGTCACTTGGCGGCCGTCAACGGTGACTTCGATCTTCAGGTGTCCTTCCAGGCGCGTAACCGGATCAATGGATATGCGGCGCATTATTGTTCACCCCCGAAGATTTTCGCGTGGGGCGGCTGCGGCGACGGTGTACCGGCCGGCCCATACTCTTTAATTTTCACAAAGAAGGGCGCCGACGCATCGGGGAATTCCGGTCCGGTGCAGGACAGGCAAGGCGAGTTGGCCCCAACGCACCAATTAGCCCCGTTATTAAATTTCCGTTCGGCGCAGTCGCCAAAGGCCATTGGCCCTTTGCACCCCAGCTTATACAGGCATCCCGGTTCGGACAGCTTTTGCGCAAACCGGCCTTGGTCAAAGTCCGGCCGGCGCTCGCAAATATCGTGAATACTCTTGCCAAAAAACATGAGCGGCCGCTGCAAATTATCCAGTTCGGGCATGCCGTACCGGATAAGGTGAAGGAGCGTTCCCAGCACCCAGTCCGGATGGCTGGGGCAACCGGGCACATTGACGAGTGGCGTGCCGCGAACAACGGCGCTGACGGCCTTGCTGGCCGTCGGATTTATGCCGGCGGCGGGAATCCCCCCGTAGGCGGCGCAAGTGCCAACGGCCATGACGGCCTTGGCCTTAGCCGCCATTTTCCGTACCCAGTCTGCAAAAGGCACCGGCCGGCCTTTATGTTCGCCCAAGGTCGCGGCATGGCGGCCGGCGGCTACCGGCACCGCCCCTTCAACAACCAGATAATATTGACCGGCATAACGTTCACGGACTTCATCCAATACGGCCATGGCCGGCTCGCCGGCGGCGGCCATGAGGGTCTGGTGAAAATTCAAACTGATAATATCGGTTAGTACCTTGCCGATATCAGGCGCAACGCTGTTTAAAAGCGATACCGAACAGCCGCTGCATGATCCGCCCTGCAGCCACACTAAGGGTGGGTGCCCGGCGGCCGGGCCGCTGAACGCCTCGACAATTTCGGCGCGCAGGACATTGGATAGTCCCAGTGCGGCGCCAGTTGCCCCGCAAAGGCGCAGAAAGTCACGGCGGGTTAAGTTACGCATCCTTTATCCCTCCGAGTGTTTAAAGTATGTAAAGCAGTGTGGGCTTGGTACCGAAGTCAGGACGCAGGGGCCGTGCTTTCGGCAGCAGTTTGGCGAATTCACCCTGCGGGTTGTCCAGGTCGCCAAAGAAGCGCGCTTTCGTCAGACAAGTTTGTACACAAACCGGTTCGTGCCCCTTGGCCACTTCTGTCATCAGGCACAGGGTGCACCCCTGGACAACGCCCTCGCTCGCGATATGCGTACGGACGTTGTATGGGCAGGCGGCAATGCAGCGCCGGCAGCCCATGCATTTATTCTTGTCGACCAGCGTGACCCCAGTCTCATGTTTATAGGAAGCGGTCGTGGGACAGACCGGCACACACGGCGCGTCCTGGCAGTGCTGGCATTGAACCGGCAGGACGGTATATTTGACGTTAGGATATTTGCCCTCTTCCTTGTCTTCGAAGCGGATCAAGGCGTTTTCCGGCGGCAGTTCGTTCTGGGTCTGGCAGGCCACCTGACAAGCAAAACAGCCAATACATTTTTTCACGTCAATAATCATCGCATAACGCGGCATGCTTATTCACCCGCCTTTCGAATATGGACCGCCACTTCCATCATCATGGCATGCCCGGAAATGGGCTCGGTGCGGAAGGGCACAAAGTCGTTGGGATTAACGCCAAAGCCCCGTCCGGTTTTGAGGAATGGCGCAAAACGACCGTAGCCGGCCGGCAGGTACGCCGCATCCGGATGGATGCGTTCCGTCACCTTGGCCCGGACTTTACGGGTCGCAAGCGGCGAAGACACTTCGACCAGGTCGCCGTCTTTGATGCCGAGTTTTTTCGCCCGGTCGGCATTAATCCAAATGCGCTCAAAGTTATATTGGCGGGCAATCTCTAAGAGGTAAGGATCGCTGGCGCTTGAGGTATGGGACATAAAGGCCTGCTTGCCGTGGATGAGAACAAAGGTATTCTTATCGGCCTTAACAAGCGGCGGCTGCCATTTCGGCACCGGGTCGAAGCCGTTGTCGGCAAAGGCTTTGCAGTAGAGTTCCACTTTCTTCGATTCGGTCTTAAACTCCGGCACACCCGGCTTTTGGCCGCCCGGCAAACCAATGGTGCCTTTGGCCCGCAAGTCGTCAAGCGTGATGCCCAACGGTTTCACCATGGCGGCCGCTACTTCTTCCCGGGTGAAATTGAAGTATTTGCCTAGTCCCATAAAACTTGCCAGTTCGGTAATGATGTCGGCCAGATGCTTGGTCTCGGGGTGGATGACGTCAATCGCCTGCGAACGCATGGTGACGGCCGGTTTGCCGCCGGACAGACCGTCAGGCAGATCCTCGCGCTCGGCCGGGCTGCACTCGGGCAGGACATAGTGGGCGCACATGGCCGTTTCTGACCACTTAACGTCGCAGACGACCAACAGGTCAAGCTGTTTGTAGCCCTTCATCATAAATTCCGGATCGGGCGCGTTGCGCACCGGATTAATGCGGTGTAAAAAGCCGGCTTTGGCCCGCCCGTCCATGGCCATCTTGGGCATGAGGTGGACAATGCCCTGGCTCGGCTGGCATAATGGGAATTCCCCCTTGATACCGACGCCGTCACAGCGCGGCACTTTGGCTTTCGGCGGGGCGGGATATTTCTTGGGGTCGAGCGAGCCGAGTTTGGGACCGACCGGAAATTTCATGCCGCCGTCCTGGCCGTAGTTGCCGAGCAGGGCGTTGACGCAGGCCAGCGCGCGGAACATCTGCGTGCCGTTGGCGTAGTTGGTGCCATTAGGGGCCTTGTAACCCTGTTCGATGCAGCTGGCCGGCCGGTTTTGGCCCAGGCCGCGGGCAATCTCGTAAATGGTAGCGACCGGGATATCGGTGATCGCGGCCGCCCATTCCGGCGTGTACGGCGTCATGGCCTGCTTAAACTCGTCAAAGCCGACACAATGGTTGGTGACAAAATCCTTGTCATAGAGGTCTTCCGTAATTAGCACACGGGCAATGGCCAATAGCAGCGCCAAGTCGGTACCGGGCCGGATGGGAACCCACTGGCCAAAAAGACAGGACGCATTATGCCGGGGATCGACGACGACGATTTTCGCGCCCCGCTCATGGGCGGCAACAAGATTGGCTACGCTTGACGGGGACAATCCTTCGGCGTAATTGCGCCCCAAAAAGACGATATACTTGGTCTTACCGATGTCGGCTGTGGCCATGCCGCCGGTCGTCCATTTGTAGGCTACGTCGCGGGCGGTGCTGCACATCGAGTGATGGGACTGAATCGTCGATGACCCGACGGCCGCCAAAAACCTGTCCAGATAAAATTTACCGGTCGGCCTGGGATTATGGGAAATGAAGAATTTCTCCGGCCCGTGTTCGGCCAAAACCTGTTTGAGCTTGGCGGCAATTTCGGTGTACGCCTGCTCCCAGGTGATGGGAACATACCAGTTTTCCCCCATCCGTTTCATGGGATGGGTGATGCGGTCCTTGTGGTACGCCAGCAGCATGCCGGCATGGCCGCGGGCGCACAACCGCCCTTTGCTGGCAGGATGATCTTTTTGCCCGCTCACTTTCCAGATACGTCCGTTCTTCACATGCACCCACAGGCCGCAACCGGCCGAGCAGGTCTCACAAATGGACGGAACCTTGGTTACCGTGGCGGCACTGGCTTTTTTCAGCCAGTCGCCGAAGGAAAAGGTTCCGCCGGCGCCCAAGGCAGCGGCCGCTGTCGCCGCCGCTTTAAGAAAGGTTCGCCGGGTAAAACGTTTGGCCCACATTCCCGTTTTGCCTCCTTATAAATTGGTTTAGGCGCAAAATTCGTACCCTTTTCACAATTCAGATTAGTATTTCTTATGAAAAAATAATAAATTTTCTATTGGTATTTTCTACATTTATACGTCCCATTTCCTACCTTTTTAGCGGTCATAGCCAATCAGAATATTTTATACGGTTATAACCATCCGTCTTGCGTCGGTCTGTGCATAACGGCAACAAAGCTGCCCGGTCAGGCAGCTGCTTTATCGTTATCGCTATTTAATTATCGGCACGGTGTTGGCGCCGTGGGGCATGATGGTGATCGTATAATCTTTACGCCCCAGTTTCTCCTCGGCGATGGCCAGCGCTTCCGCAAGTGATGCGGCCGGAATCATGCCGGTCTTGGCAATAAAGTCCCGGTTTTCCGGCAGGGTAACGACGATATTGGGCGTTCGGCGCACATATTCGCCGCATTTTAGCGCTACAAAACCGGGGACCGTAAAGGCCTGGCGCAAGGCCAGTTCCCGGTCGTAAAGCGACTGGTACTCAAACCAATCGCTAAAATCAGGCGGCTCGGCAATATCCGGACATTCTAGCACCAAAATGACCACCCCATCGTCTTTGCAAGCCAGCATGGCGTTGTCCTGGGCCTTGGTTCCCTGGTACAAGTTGATGTCCTTGGGATACCCGCCGGCGCTGGCAATGACTAAGTCAGCCTTACCCTTGACCGGTACGCCGAAGATGGCTTCGACCGCGCGGCATCCTTCCTCCCAGGCAGCGCGCCAGTGGCCGGCCACAAACCGGGCGAACCGGCCTTCCGCCGTCATGATCGCATTCAGCAGAAAGGCGGGATTAAGCATGGCCGCAATTTCCATTAAATCTTCATGCATGGGGTTGCCGGCCAGTTTGCCGCTGTCACAGTAGGGACTTGTCCCTTTGCCAATCTCCTCGTGCAGACAAAAGGTATGGTTAGCCTGAATAGTTTGGTAGCTGGCAATGCCTGGGACAATGCCCTTGCGGCCGCCGCCAAACCCGGCCATGGAATGATAAACGATGCCGCCGGTCAGGATGACTTTGTCGGCGCCGACGACATGGCGGTTAAGGCAAGCCCGTACGCCCCGGCTGGTGGTGCCTACATATACGAATTCCTCCTCGTCCAGGGCATAGCTTTGCAGGATGCGGATCCGGCTAACCACTTCCCGGCCATAGGTCGCCACGTGCTCGGCCTCACTGTGCCGCCGGTGCGCGCCAAGGGCAACAACAAGGAAGATATCTTTATCCGGAACCCCGGCGCCATTCAGTTCGTCCAGCAGGACGGGTAGAAACCGGTCTTGTTTTAACCACGCCCGTGTTACATCGCTGGCAATGATCGCCACCCTGTCACCCGGGTTTACCACTTCCGCCAGCGGCGGCGCGCCAATTGGACGGCGCAGCGCGTCCTGTACGGCCGCCCGCACGTCGGTAACCGGTTGCACGGGCCTTCCTTCGATAACTTCCAGGATTTTTTCGTCCGGTAGCGTGACCGGCAAAGACCCCTTGCCAAAGCCGAGATGAAAGGTCGCCATATTTTAGCCTCCTTTAAATTACGGAAAAGCCCAGGGCAAATTTCCGGCGAAAACTTGCCCTGGGGCCTATTTAGCAGAACGCAAACATATATTTATTATTATAGCAACCGGAAAACGAAGGGGTCAAGCAGTGACGCCAAAACCTTGCATCCGACAGAAAAAGAAGGAGAGTGTTAGGATGTATACCGCTCAGCATGACGCCATCCGCCAGTTAATCGAACGGCTTAACCAAGGCTTCAGCCGCCTCAATGACAACCAGCAGAAATTAGAACTTTTGCTGGCCAAACTGCTCGACTCGGTCGAAAGCACCCGTGACGAGGTGCGGCAGCTCCGGGACGAGGTTACCGCTGCCCGCAGCCAGATGGGTAAACTGTCCCGCAGCATGCGGCGCCGCATCTACGACTAGCGTGGAAAAACCGGGCCAAAGCCCGGCGTTTTCACATTACTTGGCCTTTTTCAGGTAGCTGGTATCTATAATCTGCTTGGGATCAGGCTTAGTGTTAATAATCTTCTTGTCGTAATACAAGTTGATAATCTTATTCATGTTATCGTAGAAAACGCCGGGTTTGTCGGCATCGCCGAACATCTTCACATTATCCTGGTAATTGATAAGCTTAATCACCTGCAGGTTCTCCTTCATTTCCTGCTCGCTGATCTTCAGGCCCTGGGCCATGATTTTATTGCCCTCATCCGGATTGGCGGCATACCAGTCCATAGCGTCCTTCATGGCGTTGACCACGCCCTGCAGGACGTCCGGGTTTTCCTTGGCAAAATCGGCATGGAAGGCGATCGTGTCGACAATTACGCCGGGGAAGTCTTTGGAGGTGGCCAGCACTTTGCCTTTACTTTCTTTAGTGGCTTTGCTCAGCCACGGTTCCCAGGTGACGGCGGCGTCAATCTTGCCGGAGACGAAGGCCGCCCCGGCGTCACCGCCGGTCATCTGCACAATTTTTATGTCTTTCTCCGTCATACCTGCTTTGTCCAGCACCATTGTCAAAAAGACATGGGCCGCCGTGCCGTAGTCAAAGGCCACTTCTTTGCCTTTGAGGTCCTGTACCGAATTAATGCCATCCTTCACCAGGATCCCGTCGCCGCCGGCTGAGTCGGCAAGGGCCCAGATAACTTTCACGGGCAGACCGGCGGCCACTGTTTGGGAAACAATATCAAACGTGATGGCCAGTCCGTCAACTTTCTTACCGGCCAGCGCTTGCTTGCGCTCGGCGAGTCCCTGAATCATCTGAATATCCATGTCAATGCCGTATTTCTTGAAGAAGCCCTTGTCGCGGGCAATAAACAAGGGGCCAAATCCCGACCAGGTAGAAATAGCGATCTTAACCTGCTTAGTCTTGGGCGCTGCCGCTTGCTGCGGCTGCTGGCCGGAGCCGCACCCGGCCGCGAACCCGGCGACAAACAGCATAAGCGTAAGTACGGCGGTAAGTTTAAACCACTTTTTCGACACACTCTCCACTCCTTCATCATATTAAAGTGTTACTATAATAATATGATATATTGGTGTAATATTCCTGCCGAAATTAAAAAAAATTAAATTGCCGGGGGGGCAGGCTTGACTTATTTAAAAATTGACTTATTTCGCTTTTTGCCCGTGTTTCAAAAGAACCGCCCTCCGGCACAACCAGGCAATAAAAAAGACGGCCGGTAAACTCTACCCCAACCGTCTCCACTATTCTACTCCTGTACCAGCGACCGGGCAATTTTCAACAGTTCCTCCTTAGGTAGACGCCCCTCCACCGTCACTTCCCGGCCGTGCAGGATGATCGTAATCTGATTGCTATTCTGGCCTTCCGCTGACCGTTCCCGCGCTACGGCCGGACGTTCATCGGCATTGGCTGGCGGCTGAGCCGTAACCGCTTTTTGCGTGAGCGCTGCCGCTTGCCGCCCCTTCCCGGCGCTAGCCGCCTGCGCGGCGTCAATACGCCGCTGGGTCACAATCACTTCGCCGCGGTCACTGTCAAAGATTTGCCGCACCGCACCGGTGACTTCGTCTACCGCTACTGTCCGCGCCGCTTTGCCGGCGAGCGTAAACAGCGCGATTTTTTCCTCACCGCCTGCCGAATTGACTGGCGCCTGGCCGCTCTTTACCTCTTCCTGGGCTATCCGCGGCGTCGCTTCGTCAGGCTTTGCCGTCCGCGGCGACGAACTTTCGGACGCCGCCGGACGGACGGAGGATGTCAAATCGCGCGGCGTCTCGGCTAATTGCGGCTCTTGCCGCGGCAGACCGGACGCAGCAGCATCTGCCAGACTATTTGCTGCATCCGGCGTCTGCGCCACTTTTTCAATAACAACCGTTCCTTCGAGCGGCGGCAGGACTTGCGGGCCGTCCTGGGGAACACCGGGGGCCAAAGAGAAGACCACCAGCGCCGCCGCTGCTACGACCGCGCCGGCAACGCCTGAATACAGCCAGGCCAGGCGCCGCTTCCGCCGCGCCGCCGACAGCTCGGCCGCCACCTGGTCTACCGTTTGCCGCAACCATTTTGCCGACGGCTGTTTAACCGGCGCCGTCTGCTTCACCAATGAAGCGACCGCTAATAATTCCTTGGTTTCCCGGTCACAGTCGTGGCACTCGGCGGGCCGCCCGGCATTCAGCCGGTCAATGGCCCGGGAAAGTTCTTCCAACAGGTATTGTTCTTTATTGGCCGGCATAGTCCACACCTCCTAGTCCAAAATTCCCTGTTCTACGAACATCTTGCGCAAATTCTTGAGCGCCCGCTGCTGCAGCATCTTGAGGGCCGCTTCCGTCTTGCCCATGATGGCCGCCGCTTCGCGTACCGACAAGCCGATCACAATCCGCAGTTCTACGGCCTGCCGCTGCTCTGGCGGCAGCTTATGCACCAGCCGGGCTACTTCCTGTTGACGTTCGCTATAAATAGCCGCTTCTTCCGGCTTGGCTCCGTCATCCAGGAGCGGCTGCTCGTATTCGGCGATATCAATTAAAGGTGGCGTCCGCCCCTTTTTCCGCCAAAAGTCCGTAATCAAATTAAGAGCGATGCGGCCAAGGTAGGTTTTAAAATTAGCGTTTGTCTGCCGGTAGCGTGGCAAAGCGCGGAGAGCTTTTAAAAATGTCTCCTGGGTAATCTCCTGCGCATCGTCGGCATGGCCGACTTTATGATAAACTAAGCGATAGACTGGCTGCCAATACGCAAGTATCAGCGTATTAAGCGACTCGCGGTCGCCCGCCTGCGCTTTCGCAATCAGCGCCTGTTCGTCCGTCACTGCTTTCCCCCTTTCCGACCGCACCACGGTTGGCCACTAATTAAACGCATGTCGTAAACAAAAGGTAACGCCATAATTTCAATTTCCCCACGCCGGCCGAAAATAATGCCTGTCAAGCCAAAATCAATCAGCCATGGCAATGGTGCGGTTGAAGGTAATACCATCCTACCGGCGAAAATAGCAAAGCAGACCAGTCATTCAGGCTTTGCCAAGCCACCGTAGCAAAACTTCGAACTAATTGGAAATTTGCGCTAGCTATCGACTAGTCATTCAACTCAAGAGGTAAAATATGTTTAGATTACCTCAACGGGGAGGAATAACGGTGGTACGCCAACTTGTCAGCCGCGCCGCCAGTCTCAGCCTCATCCTGAAATTCGTCGGTCAGGTTTTTCCTATGGTGAACCGCGAACTCGCCGGTTGGCGCGAACATGCCGGCCGCCAAGCTTGTCCCCAGCTTGCCGAACAAGCCCTGGCCAGCATTCGCGACAAAAGATTTCACTGCCAGGGAGGCAGCATCTATAGCTTATATGAGGGCGTATCAACCCCTGATTTTATCCGGTTGGTAGTGGCTCTCCAGACCATCAGTGATTATCTGGACAACCTCTGCGATCGTGCCGGCATTAGTGATGAGGCGGCCTTTCGTCAGCTCCACCTGGCCATGACCGCGGCCCTCGACCCCGGCGCGCCGCTACAGGACTACTACCGCCATTACCCGTTTCACGACGACGGCGGCTACCTGGCGGCCCTGGTCCGCACCTGCCAGCAGGAAACTGCCAAACTGCCGGCTTACCCGGTGGTAAAACCCTATGTCCTGCGCCTGGCCGGCCTGTATAGCGAGCTCCAGACTTACAAGCACCTGGACCCGACGGTACGGGAAGCAAAAATGCACGCCTGGGTCGCCTGCCACCTCGGCGCCTATCCCGGCATCACCGGCTGGGAGTTCGCCGCCGCCACCGGCTCAACGCTGGGGATGTTTATGCTGTGCGCTGCCGCGGCCAACCCCCGCCTTACGGCGGCTCAGGCGCAAAGATTTGACGCCGCTTATTTCCCCTGGATTTCCGGGCTCCATATCCTCCTTGACTATTTTATCGATGCGGCCGAAGACCGGGCCCACGGCGACCTTAACTTTGTGGCCTACTACCGAAGCGACGCCGAAATAACCCAGCGGCTCACCCTTTTTCTGCGTGAAGCCCTGGCCCGGGCGGCGGCCTTGCCTGCCCATCCCTTTACGGAAACAGTCATCTACGGTCTGGTTGCCATGTACTTATCCGACCCCAAGACCGAAGCGCCCCGCGAACGGGCCATCAAGCAGGCGCTACTCGCTGCCGCCGGTCCCTACGCCAGGTTTGTCCACTGGCTCTGCCGCCTGCTGCGGCGGAGCAAGATATTGTAGCAGATAAGGCAAACAGCAGGTTCAGCCTAATTCGCTGACCTGCTGTTATTTTACGCACACTGACTATAGCCTGCTACGCCAAGCATAGATCGCAGCTCGTCGCCGCTAATGGCCTCGCGGTCAAGCAGGGCGGCGACCACCCTGTCGCGCGCTGTCTGCTGGTCGCGCAGAATGGCACGCACCGCTACCTCCACATCACTTAAGATAGCCGTAATGGCGTTATGCAGTCTCTCTTTCGGCATATCCTCAGGCGAAACAATCCCCAGCTCGGACATGCCGCCGAAAATAATCTGCTTGGCCAAATCGGCAGCCTGCTTAAAGTCATTGCCCGCCCCCGTACTGCGGTTACCGAACTCCAGTTCCTCCGCCACCGCCCCGGCTAAGGCCACGGCAATACGGCCGCGCAGATAATCGACGGTATAGAGGTACATATCATCCTGCTGAGTCTGGCGCACATAGCCCAGAGCATTGCCGCGAGAGGCGACATTAACACTGGCGACCGAGCCGGGCTGAACAAACTCGCTGACAATGGCGTGGCCGGCTTCATGAACGGCGATGCGGCGTTTTTCTGCCGGACTGGGCAAGCGGTCAAGCTTTTCACCCATAATCACTTTATCGACCGCCGCCCGCAGGTGGGCGTGGGTAATTTGGGCCGCCCCTTCCCGTAGAGCGATAATGGCCGCTTCGTTAGCCACGCTTTCCAGATGGGCGCCGGAAAAACCGAAAGTGTCCCGGGCAATCTCTTCGAGCGAAACGTCATCGGCCAGCGGCTTATTCCGGGTGTGAAGCTGCAAAATGTGCAGCCGGCCCGTTTTGTCCGGCAAGTCAACCTTTACCTGCCGGTCAAACCGCCCCGGCCTGAGCAGGGCCGGGTCGAGAATATCCAGCCGGTTGGTTGCGCCGATAACCAGCAGCCGAACTTTATCGTCGCCGGACAGGCCGTCCATCTGGACCAGTAGTTCATTAAGCGTCTGGTCGTATTCCAAATGGCCATGGTGCTGCCCCCGTTTGCCGCCCAACACCTCGATTTCATCAATAAAGATGACGGCACTCGTCTTACCTTGCCGCATCGCCAGGGTGCGGGCCTGCTTGAATAGCTGCCGTACCCGCTGGGCGCCAACACCCACATACATTTCAACAAACTCGGAGCCGCTGGCCGCGACAAAGACCGAGTCCATATACTTGGCGGCCGCCTTGGCCAAAAGCGTTTTTCCGGTACCGGGCGGCCCACTGAGCAGGATGCCCTTAATGGGCCTGATGCCAAGGCTCTTAATCCGCTCGACATCTTTTATGAAATCAAGAGCTTCCCGCAGCTCTTTTTTGGCCACTTCCTGGCCGCCGATATCTTCAAAGTCAATAAGCCGTTCCTCAGTGCTGCGTCCGCCCACGACGGCGAAGGATTTACCGCCCGGACGGTTAACACCCATGTACACCGCTGCTGCAATCAGACCCAGCACAAACAAAACCGGCAGAATATTTACCCCCTGCCACAGGAGGTATAAAATCAGTCCAGTCACAATACCCGTGCCAACTTCCAGGAAATACATCATTTCACCTCCCGCCCGTCAATTGTCCGGGGCACCACTTCGTACATTTCACCGCCATCCTTGGTCATTTTCAGATAAACATGGCGGGCGTCGACATAGGCCTGGACGGCGACGCCGCTTCGGGCGGCCTGCTCCTGCAGGCGCTCGGCCATAAGGGCGAAATTGCCGGTGAAAATAGCCTCCTGGACGAAATAATGAACCCTGTAATAGAACTGCTCTAATTCAGGTGTCCGATTGTCATGAATTATAATTTTAAAACCCCTGGCGCCTAAAATTTGTCTGCTGCCATCGGTAATTTCACTATATGTCTTCGGCAGATTGCCTACCTGGTGAAGCGTAACATGGATTTTAACCTCCTCTTTTTTCGTTCCCTCTTCCCAGGTAGCGCTTTCCACGCCGTCAATACCCTGCAGCATCTTGTCAAGCGGTTTGGCTACGGCGTATTTCTGCCACAGCACTTGGCCGCCGGCAAGCAGAGCGATGGTAAGCACGACCGACATTAAACCGATAAGCAAGTTATATTTGCGTTGCATCTTCTCCCTCCTACACGGCAAGCCATAAATCGACACTATTATACCACTTTTCTGTCGATAAGGGGAAGATATAGCACGGGTGATATATTAACGCCAGATAAAATTATATATGTTTTGCTGCCGATAATATAGAAAAGCTGCGCCACAGGCGCAGCTTCCACTATTTACTTTTTCATTTGCGCCGCCGTCTGGATGAGCGCTACCACCAGCTCGGCCGTCTTATACAGGTGTTCTTCCTTAATAAATTCATCCGTAGTATGGACCTTGTTCATGCCGGTGCCCAGCACCGCCGTAGGAACGCCATAGCTGTTGAAAAAGTTGGCGTCGCTGCCGCCGCCGGTGCCTGTCAGCTTCGGCTCAAGGCCGATACTTTCCGCCGCCTGCTTAGCCAGCGCCACGACCGGCGCGTCCGGAGACAAGACATAGGGTTCGTAGGCTTTCGTCACTTTCACTTCGGCCCGGGCGCCATTTGCCGCCGCCACCCGCTCAAAAGTGGCTACCATGTGCTCGGTTTGAGCCTCAAGTTTCGCCAGGTTGCGGCTGCGGGCCTCGCAGGTAATTTCCACCCGGTCGGGCACGATGTTGGTGGCGCCGCCGCCTTTAATATTGCCCACGTTGGCCGTCGTCTCTTCGTCAATCCGGCCGTCCTTGAGTTCGGCCAGAGCCTTGCCGGCGACGACAATGGCATTAACCCCTTCCTCCGGGGCCAGGCCGGCATGAGCGCTCTTGCCGTGGATGACGACATTGATCTTATTTTGACCGGGCGCGGCGACGATAATCTTGCCCGGTTCGCCACTGGAGTCGAGCGCATAGCCCAAGTCGGCCTTGAGCCAAGCCGGATCCATATTCTTGGAACCATTCAGACCGCCTTCCTCGGCTACGGTAAAGACCACCTGAATGTCGCCATGCGGCAGCTGCTTTTCACGCAGGACGCGCAGCGCTTCCATAATGGCTTCCACGCCGGACTTATCGTCACTGCCAAGGATGGTGTCGCCGGCCGAGGTGATAATGCCGTCTTTCAGCACCGGCTCAATACCCGCGCAAGGCTCGACGCAGTCAAGGTGGGCGCTGAGCATCAAAACCGGCGCCGTCGGTACGGAGCCCTTGAGATAAGCAAAAACATTGCCGCAGTTGCCGCCGATTTTTTCGCCCACATTGTCTTCCGTTACTTCCAGGCCAAGCGCCGTAAGCCGCGCTTTCAACAGGTCGGCCACTTCCCGTTCGGCTCTGGTAGAACATTTGATTTTAACCAGTTCAAAAAACTCGGCCAGCATACGTTCCCGATTTATCATGCCTTAAAACCTCCTCTAGGCGTTTACACATAACAAAATTAGCCGGCAAACCGACCTATTCCTCCTTTCCGTGCGTCCCAGGCATGGAAAAAGTATGCTCCGGCGCATACTAACGGCGAACTGCTTTAAGAGAGGAAGGTACCCCATGCCCAAAGTCGTCGCCCTCCAGGCTCACATGGGAACGCTTGCTGAGCTTTTGCGCCGGAAAGGCTACAAGGTCATCGACCTTTATGAAGCCGGCCGGCCCGGCGTCAAGGTAGACGCTCTGCTGTACACAGGCTATCACCCCGATATCACAACCACCTTCAATAGTTTAACCGAAACGGCCGACATTACCATTGGCACTTGCGCCGGTGAAAGCCACCCCGCGCCGGTGCGGATCAACATCACCGGTCTGCGCCCCGAAGCCGCCCTCGCCGCCCTGGAAGAACGGCTGCGCCACTTTTCACCGTAGCAGCCGTCCCCGGGTAATAATCCCCGCCCCAAAGCGCTCACGCAGCTTGTCGACGGCCCGGTAAACGGCCTGCCGCTTATCGTCATCGCCGCCAAAGAGGGCGAGCTGTCCGCCGCCGTGGTAGAGATGCGATACGGTCACCCCGAGCAGCCGTACCCCTTCGGTGAGGTTAACGGCAGCTAACAGACGGCGCGCGGTGGCGAAAATGGTTTCGTCCAGATTAGTCGGCTCGTTTAGCGTCCGGCTACGGGTAATGGTGCGGAAAGAAGCGAAACGCACCTTGAGCGTGATGGTGCGGCCGGCATAGCCGCCGGTTCTTAGCCGCCAGCCGATCTTTTCCGCCAGCGCTAACAGTTCGGTCTCCATTTCCTCCCGGTGGAAAAGATCAGCGGCAAAAGTCACTTCGTTACCGACCGACTTGGGCTCTTGGTGCGGAATAACCGGCCGGTCGTCAAGGCCACAGGCCAGCCGCTGCAAATCGCGGGCCGCCTTGCCGCAGTACTTTTCCAGCAGGCCTGTCTCCACCGCCGCCAGGTGGCCGATGGTAGTAATCCCCACCCGGGCCAGCGCTGCCGCCGTCGCCTCGCCTATGCCCCACAGGCGGCTCACCGGCAGCGGGGCCAAGAGCGCCGCCGCTTCCTCCGGCCGAATCACCGTCAGCCCATCCGGTTTATTAAGATCAGAGGCCAGCTTAGCCAAAAACTTATTAGGGGCAACGCCGGCAGAAGCTGTGAGCTTCACTTCCTCCCGGATAGCGGCCTTGATGGCCCGGGCGATGGCCACCGGGTCAGGGTACAAAAGGTCCATGCCGGTTACGTCCAAAAAGGCCTCATCCAGCGCCAGCGGCTCCACCAGCGGCGAAAACCGGTCGAGGATCGCGCGGATTTGAGCCGATACGCGGGCGTATTTAGCATGGTCAGGCGCCAAAAATATGCCGTGCGGACAGCGCCGCCGCGCCTCGGCCATCGGCATGGCCGAATGTACGCCAAACTGCCGGGCCTCATAGGATGCAGTCGATACAACGCCCCGTCCGCCTACGCCGCCGATAATCACCGGCCGCCCCCTGAGCTCGGGATTGTCGCGCTGCTCAACCGCGGCATAAAAGGCATCCATATCTACATGAATAATCCAGCGCTGCATATTATCACCCGCTTCGCTCACTTTTACTTTTATCATAGAACACTAGTTCGCGATTGTAAAGCCCTTCCAATAAGCCACCACCCACACCATGCGAAAAGCGGCGCCCGTTTGCCGACGCCGCCATCAAAGTTACGCTTACTTTCCGCCAAGCAGCGAGGTACCAATGACCACCGGTTCGAGAGCCTGGAAGCGGGTGTCTTCCAGGGCGACCAGTTCGGAACGCAACCTGCTCAGTTGCTCCCGCAGGACGGTCTGGCAATAGTCGTAATCGGCCAATTGGTTGATGGCCACTTCCAGCTCGCGAATTTTTTGCTGATACTCGCTATGCATCTTTACAATCTCGAGGCCGGTTTTAATATTCATATCATCCGTGTCCCCTTGCTCCGACTTCAAAGCGTACTTTTACCACCGGTAACATTATGCCCCTGATTGGCGCTTTTCATTAGCGGTTTAGCCCAGATTAGCCCCGAATAATCATGGTTAGAACATTCGCAAGCTCATCGCCCAGTAGACCGGACAAACTGTCCAGGGTGGATAAAGCCGCCCCACCGTCAGGCGCCGTCACTGTTTTGTCCACAATATAGGTGTTGGCTGCACTCGAGTAGGCCTTAATATCCAAGGTTAAGTCCAGCGGATGGACGGCCAGCAGAATGATATAGTTTACATGCCGCGCCTTGGCGTAAGCGGCCAGCGCGTCCGGCGTAGCGTCAGCCGCCGACGCCACATTGCACCGCTTGAGGTCGCGCAGCACCTCGTTGCCGCACTGCACTTCGCTGCCTAAAAAGAGGGCGTTGACTTTGTAGCGGATGACTTCATTTAAGGCTTTGTTCAGCATATCGATCCCCGGCACATAACGGCCGGAAGTGTCAATATACAATGCCACGGCGGCCAGGGCATTATCGTCGGCGACGCCGGCGAAAGAAACTGCCGGGCTGATGAAGAGCAGTAAAATAATCGTGCTTAGAATAATCTTAGTCTTCATATCCCTTATTCCCCCATTTGTATTTTACCTAGTCGATAAATTGGCGCAACAATGAGAATAGTTCCACCGGCCCATGATAGGAAACATGGAGATACAGCACACCGCTGCCGGTTGTCACCGCATCGACGGCGATTAAGTCGGCCAGACTGCGACCGGCAAAGGTGACTGTCCGCAGCGGCGATTGGTCAATATACGGCTTAAAATCGACAACCAGCAGATTGCCGTCAAAGCGGGCGACAAAATAATCGCCAGCGCCGATTAACGGATTGCCAAACAGTTTAACCAACGCCCCCAGACTCAAATGTGAAAACAGCCAGGACGCGACAGGCCGGTCGCGCAGCGAGCGTTTGCCGATTGCTACCACCATCTGTGCCTCGTCTTGGTTCTGCACCAATTTCATAATCCGGCCTTCGACCACAACGCGACCTGTTTGCCTGGCCGTAAAGGCCAGCCTGAGTCTATTGTCCGGCAGAATAGTAACACGGGCCTCCGTAATGCCCGGAAAGTTCGCTAACGCCCCGGCAAGGTACTCATTGACTGCTTCTTCCGGGATCGCCACCACCCCCTGCCGGAGCTGGTCAAGCGTTTGGGCCTGCCAAATTTCCTTTATCGTCGCTACCGCCGCCGGGTCCGGCCAGCCAAAGGCTTGCACCGGCCGGCAAAATACCAGTAAAACCAGCAGCATGGCGAGCCAGCGTTTTATCGGCATTACCGATGCCTCCTTCTCTGGGACTTTATTCCTATACTATATTAGCGCAATCTGTCGCATGACGCCAGTCCTCTGCGGCCACAATACAGCCAGGAGGTGGCAGCATGATTGAACACGGCGTCGGCCGCGCCGCCAAAAGCGTCGATCAGGCGGCAGAAGCCCAGCAGGGCAACCTGCGGGTCAACGGCGAGCAACGCATCACGCGCGCAAAAGGCAAAGAGCAGCAAAAATAGCAGGAGCCTGCTGACGTAAGCGTCAGCAGGCTCTTGTTTTCTCATTGCGCGTCCAGGCCTGTCACCAAGTCGTTTGCCAAAAGCGGCAAAATCCCTTCTTGATACGCCGCCAGGCGCCGGGCGGCAATATGCTTTGCCAACGGCGCCAGTACGGGATGGTCCACGGCGGCCAGCTTTTTCAGCCGCCGCTCGTCCAGCGGCGCTGACGGCCGGGCGGCCGCGTAATCAGCGGGCGTCATCCGCCACAGGCGCACCCGGCCGGGATAGCGGCATAATAGCTTCTGAGTCATCTGCAGTCCTTCTGGGTCGAAATCACCGGAATAGTGAAGGACGGCACCGCTGGCAATAAGGCGGTCAAGCAGCGCCCAGGAAGCCAGCTTAAACTGCCCGTGCAGGCAGACTAACGGGCGCGCGGCGCCAGTTGGCGCGGCCGCAGCGTTTCTATCCGCTGTGACCGCGTCAAGCAAAGCGGAAAAGACCCCGGAGTTTTCCACCAGATAAACGTCAAACAAATCATCAGGCCGGGCCGGCGCCGCGAGCGGCCTTACTGCCGTAACCCGGACAAGCTCGCGCAAGGGAATGTTTAAGGGCGCGCCGGCCGCGGCCGCCGCCCGCCAGTAGCCCAGTTCGCTCGCGCCGGCATAGGCGGCCAGACCGTAGCAGGTAGCAAAATTAAGCACATCATCGCGCAGTAAGCGGAAATGATATAACAGCTCGCCCACTTCCTCGGCTGACGACATCGGTCGGTCATAATCCGGATCAGGGCCGGTCTTCGCTTCTTCGTTTCGCAGAAAGCGCAACGCCTCCAAAAACAGCTTGCCTGCGTCGCGGTCGCTGTCCAACCCGTGCGGGTCGCCGCACACCTTTTGGGCAAATACGGGCAGGCGCTGATACTCGTCCGGCAACCGGCTGATGGCCTGCAAAGCCAGCTCCAGGTGGGCGACAAACGCTGGCGCTATGCTGCCGTCCGGAGCCCACCGGATGTTCGTCTCTTTGGCCAGCAGCGCTTGCAGCCATTTTTGGCAAAACGGGTGGGGAAACCGCGCCGTTAGCCGCTCAAGGAGCATCGCCCGCCGCTCGTCGCGCCGGCGGCGGCTTTCCTGGTTGCTGACCAGTTCGCTGCCGAGCCAGCTTTCCAGCACTTCTTTCGGGTCAAGGGCGCCGAACTTGGTCGCCGCCAGCGCGGCGGCGAACTGCCGGGCCGATACCCGAATAACCCCGGGCGCCAGACGGTGGCGCAGAAAGGCTGCCAGTTCGGCCCGTTCTTCAGCGGTGGGGTCGTTTAGTACGACCACGCCCCCTAACCGGTTCAAACTCCGATATTTAGCGGCCAAACCCGCCAGCAGCCGGTGAAAACCCGGCCGGCCAAAATAAGCGGCCGCTGCCGTCAGCAATTCTTCCCGATTCATAAAAGCCCCCTAATCTGTTTGCGTGGCTGCGGCCACTTCGAACAGGCCGCTTTCGTCCTCGCCGGTTGCGGCTAACGTCCGCGCTTGGCCGTTCCAGTAGTAGTGCACCACCGTCACATACGGACTGTTTTTAGGGCGGACCAATTCATAGACCGCCAGGGCCGGCACCACATCATAGTCACCCCACAGCGCCTGCGAGTTCATGATGTAATTAAAGCCTAATTGTTCCACCAAGGCAAACATATCGCGGATATTGTTTTCGTCCACGCCGGCAAAGGCTTCGTCCAGGGTGATAATATAGGGAGCGTCATAACGCGCTTCCTGATAGCGCGAATAAACGGCCGAAAAGAGCGGAATATACATAGCCATCGCCTTTTCCCCGCCGCTGAAGCGGAAAAAGGCCCGGTCGGTCAGCTCCCGCCACGTCAGGCCGGCCTGCTCATAATACAGCCGGAACTGAAACCACCGGCGGTAGTCGAGCACCTCCCGCACCGCCTGCTGAAAGGTCGTGGCGCTCTCCGCCCCTTGCGTCCCGCCGTCGCTGGCCTGCTTGGCCCGTTCAATCCGTGCCTTAAAGTGGCGCTCGATCTTGCTGAGGTCGTCGTCCCGCAGCGCGGTCGGGTCGGCGTGCAAGAGCCGCACCAAGTCCTCGGTATCCAGCTCGTCATCTTGCTCCGCCGGCCTGGCTTTCCACTCCAGCTTAAACCGCAAGCCGCTGGACGTATCCCGCTGGCGCATCAGGCGGTTCATATCCTCGACCCATTGCTCGGCGGCGCTGATGCGCCGGTTGATAAGGCGGCCAATGTTATTGAGAATGACTTCTTCATATAGTTCTTTGTCTTTCTCGGACAGCACCAGCCGCAGCGTGTCAAGCTGGCGGTCCAGCGCTTCCCGGAGCTGATACGGGTTTAGCCGGCGGCCGTCATAGTCCAGGGTAATGACCAGGCGCTGCCGCTTCTCGCACAGCCGTTCCAGCTCTCCGGCCAGTTCATCGCTGTCATCAATATTGGCCGGCAGCTCAGGCAAGCCGTGCGGTTCGGCCGCCACCGGCTCCAGCTGCATCCGATACTCCATCAGTACATTGTTCTCGGCATAAAAGGACTCGCTCAAGCGGCCGGTGACCGTTGTCCGGTTCAGGCGGTCCTGTTTGAGAATAGCGCCTTTTTCCTGAATGATCGCGGCAACCGTCGGCCCTGCTCCATCTACCGGATACACCAGCCCCAATTTCAGTTCTTCGTCAACCGTCTGCTGCCAGCACCGGCATACCTGGTCCAGGAACGCACAGCTTTCTGCCAGCTGGGCCAGCCGCCGCTCACCGCCGTCAATATTGGCCTGCAGCATGGCAATCGTCTCGATCACCACGGCTGTTTCCGCCGGAATTTCCTCCAGCCGTTTAGCCACGTTTTGGATGCGGGCCTTAAGTTCATCCGCGCCCAGCTCCTGCAGCCGGCTTTCCAGGTGGGCAATGGTCAGTCGCAGCTGGGTGGCCTGGCCGTCCAAAACCAGCAGCTCGCCCTTTAAATCATCCACTTCCTGCCGGATATCGGCTAAAAATTCCCGGCACCGCCGGGCGTTGGCCGTAAGGTTGGCATAGTCCTGACAACATAATTCCAGCTCGTGCAGGCTGGCCTGGTAGTCGGCCATTGCCTGCACGGCCGCGGCATAGTCCCCTTCCCGCAGCGGCAGCGCAATCCCGGCGCTGGCCTGAGCAAGCGCACCGCGCAGCTCCTGTAGGTCACGGACAACCGCGCGGAGCCGGGCGTCCACCCGCTCCACGGCCTGCTCCTGACGCGAAATATTGGCGGCCACGGCCAGTTTCTCGTGGTGCAGGACACGAAGCGCCGTATCGGCGGGAAAATTGGCCTTGGCCTGGCTGGCGCGCTCCAGCGCTTCCTGCAAACCGGCCGCCCGCCCATAAAGCGCTTCTTGCTTAAGCGCCAGGGCTGCCAGCTGTTCTTCCAGCGCGGCAATTTGCTGGCGCCGGTACGCCTCGCGCGCCTGCCGGCCAATAAACGTGGCCGCCTGGCGGCGGGGGGCCTTGCCTGCCACCGGCCCGATGCGGTAGGCGCCATTCGCGGCAAGAGCGGCGCCCGCGCTGTCTTCCGCCGCTTCGCCCCAGAGCTTTACGTCTTCGACAATAATGCTGCGGAGTACATCATCGATATCGGCGGCTGTCACCGCTACGCCGTCAACCGGCGTGGGATGGAGGTAATCGGCCAGCGTCACCGCCATGATCTGCGGCGCCGGCTGAATGACGGCGCCGTAAATGTCCTGGGGAATGTCCTGCCGCCGCTGCCGGGGCACGATGAGCGCGTCCAAAAGCCCCATATCGGTAAGGGCGGCCTCGATCCGTTCGCGCACGTCCGGGGGAACGTCGGCGTTAAACTCAACCGCGGCGTAGAGCGGCAAAAAGGGAATATTGCGGTCAGTTAGCAGCGCCCGTGCCGCCTGCGCGTCGCTCAGCCGCGGCGGTTCCGGGTCGCGCCGGGCGCGCCAGTCATTCAGCGCGGCTGTCAGCTCCTGCTCCTCTCCTTCCAGGCCCTTTAACTCTGCATTAATAAGGCCCAGTTCCTGGTTTATCGCCTGCACGCGCCGACCGTAAGCGGCGGCCAGCGGGGCCTCCACATCCGGCCAGGACCGGGTTTCGTACAAGCCCTGAATGGCTTGCGCCGCGTCGCGCAGTTCGTCCTGCTCGAGCGGCAGCCACCGGCCATGCTGCTGGCACCAATGGTACAGATCCGCGAGCAGCTGGTCGCGGGCCTCGCCAAACTGCTGTTCCAGGCGGCGGTATTCAGCACGGAATTCATCCAGCACCCGGCGCTCCTCGCCCAGCTCCTTGTCAATTTCCTGCCGGCGCAGCTGCAGCTCGGCCTGGCGGCGAAGCAGCCCCAGCACTTCGCTCAACCGGCCGGTATAGCTGCCGGCGGCCCGGCGCCAGGCGGCGAACGAAAAAGCCGCGTTCTCTTGCGCCAACGCGCCGGCCAGCGTTTTATGCTCGGCAAAAGCCGCCTGACCGGCGGCATCGTCCATATCTTGCAGCAATTCTTCCTGCCGGCCGCGGCACTCCTCCGCCCTTGCCTCATAGTCGCGCAGCTTTTGCTGTTCCTGCCGTTCGCGCCGCTGTTTTTCCGCCAGTTTGGCCGCCTTGTCCCGCTGCAGCGCGGTAACCTGATTAAGCTGGGTTTCGTGCTGCTGTTTCTGCTGCTGGGCCCGGAACGCATCGTGCTGCTGCAGTTCTTCGCGCTCCCGGGCCAATACGGCCTCTTCCCGCTTTAGTTCCTCCCGGCGCTGTCTTGCCTCGGCCAATTGGCGGCCATCTTCCGCCAGCCGCTGACGGAGTTCTTCCCGTTCGCGCTGCAGTTTGGCAAACCGCCGCTCCGCTTTGTGGGTCAAGTCGGCCTTTTCCGCCAGCACATAGGTATTGTACAGGTCATAGTTGCGGCACAGCCGGCCCAGGGCCTGCTTGTCCCGTTCCAACTGCTCAATCTGGTCTTTGGTGCGCTGCATGCTCTCGATCGTTTCCGACAACGGGCGCAGTTCCTCGTCCGACAAAGGCGGCAGCGCTTCGTTTAAGATATCGTAAATTACGCTTGGTTTAAAATCCTTGGACAATTTCGGGCTGCGCAGCTGGATGAGCAGCTTCATCAGTTCCTCATACTGTTCAAGCGAAGCAAAGCCAAAAATGTGGCGGTTTACCAGCTCCATATACTCCTTCTGGCTGCGCACCACCTGCCCGCCGGGCCCAATTGCCCTTTCCAGCTCCGCCCGCGTCAGGGGAACGCGCTCGACCGTGCCGTCTAATGGGTTAATCTCCTCTTTGTATAACAAAAGATCATGTCTAATCCGCCGGTTATCGGTGATGACAAACCCCCAGAAATCGAGACTGCTGCCGCGGCGGGCCTGCAGTCCGATGCCGGTGGTCAGGTACTGCGCGCTGGCGCGGCGCTTGTATTCAAGATAGAGATAGCCGGTCCGTTCATCGCGGTTGACCAGCTCTTTTTCCCCTAAGAGATAGTCTTCCATCCGGCGTGACCGCGACCCAAAACTGTCCAGCCGGTCTGGCGTCTTTACCCCGTCCAGCAGCACGGTAATCAGGCTCTGCATAGTCACCGACTTGCCGGAGCCGTTCGCGCCCCGCAGGAGCAGCCGGCCATCGGCAAAATGAAATTCTTCATCGTCATAATACCAGAAGTTTATTAGCCCGGCGCGGCTTAGGCGCCATTGATCCTGCTCCCGAGTGTTTTGCCTAGTCATTGCCATACCTCACTTTAACATCCTGCTTAGTCTGCTTGGCTTAGCTGGGACGACCAGCCGTCCGGATAACGCCCGGCCAGCCTTGCTAGCGCCGGCCGCAGCGTGATAAAGCCGGTTTCCGGATCATAAGCCGCCATATTCCACCCCTCCAGCTCGGCTAACACTTCCGCCGCCAACCGGCTGAGATTTGCCGTGCGATATTCCTTCGTCCACCCGGCGCCATAGCGCTCACGACATTCGCCGACCAGCCGTTCAAACGCTACCGGGCTCAAGCTCTGCTGCCAGCCATCGCCGGCCGGCCAACGGTCGCGGCAGAAACTGGCCAAGTGCAGCATAACCATATGGATGCCGCTTTGGTAAAACGGAAAAATCTGTTTGCACCAGTTCGTCCTCTCCGGGCTGGTGAGTAGGGCACAGTCTTTATAGAGCTCAAACTGCAGCCCCGTATAGCTCTCCAGTTCATCCCGCAGCCGGCGGTGCATATTCCGCAAATACAAAAAATCTTCCGGCCGGGCGTCGGTAGCATTGTACGCCGCCGCAAGCAAAAGCTGCCGGTAAACACGGACCCGCCGCCCGCGCCCCGTTGTCGCCTCATCATCGAACAGCTCGGCTGACTGTAGTTCGGCCAACGACCGGTACTGATAAAGATCCTTGGGGTATGAGCGCAAAAAATAACGGGCCAGCACCGTCACTTCGTACAGGGCTTCGCTTTCCGCCCGCAGGGCGAACTGTTCGCTGTCGCCGTCAACCAGGCGGACAAGGCCCCGTTCCACGGCGAACTTCAGCGCCCGCACCAGCGACCGGCGATGCTCGTAACTTTCCCAATTGAGCCGTTCGTCCGCTTCGTGCGGATAAAGCGCGAGCAAACTTTCGCATAAATCACTCAGCAAAAACTGTTCATTAACGCTTTTCTCTTCCAAAAAGGCCAAAATACAACATAAAAGGGCGTAGTCCCGGGAATGGCCAAACTCTTGAATGCCCATCCAGGGCGCTGGCTGGGCCGGGATTTTTTCCAGCTTGTAAAATTGCGGCGTCGCCATCAGCCGCCAGCCGCATTTTTCCAAGAAATAGTTCCGCAGCTGAGTCTCATGCCGACGGATGAGATTATACTGCTCCGGGGCTTCTTCCCGGACAATCCAGTAGTTCTCTAGTAGCAGCACCAGCGCTTCCCGCACTTCTTCCATCTCAGCCACGGGCCTCACCTGCCTTCATGGCCGGACGGGCATCGACGAACTCAATAATAAAAGCAGGCAGTTCCAGCCACCCGTCGGCGCTGCGCAAAACTATCCGGCGGCCGCCCGGAGCGGTTACCAGCCGGATGCGTCTGCCCGTTTCCGTCTGGATGGTGCGGTCTTCGCGCTGCATGCAGCGGGCAATCCAGGCCAGCAAGGTCTTGCGCACATGCGCGTCAACTTCCGCCAAGTCGGACAGCACGATTTTATTGTCGACAATAAGCTGGTCAATAAGCCTTTCCCGTTCGTGCTGGGCGCGAATATACTCGGCCAGCGCCGCCTCCTTCTCGGCGCGGCGGTCTATAAGCGCTCCCGGCCGGCTCCGTTCCCGCATACCCGGCAGACGGGGCGTTGTCGTAACGATGGTCGGAGCTTCGTCCCAAACCGTCCGGTCAAAGTCCTCGCTCGCCCGCGGCTGGGCATACAAATGGCGCGAATGGGGTACGCCAAACAACATCGCCGCCAGCCGGTGGGCGTCGTCTAACCCCTCCGTGCGGGCAAACCACCCCGCCAAATAGAGGTAATCATGGCGCCGACTGCGAAAAGCCTGGTGGCGCTCGCTGATCCGCTGGGCAAAACGGGCAATGCGGCGGATGGTATCGGTCGTTTCGTTCTGAAGGGTAATAAGTTCGCTGGGATGGTTGGGCCGGCCCAAAAACCATTCGGCCAGACTGGCATACTGATCAAGGTACAAGGTCACCCATTCTTCCCGGCTGGGCTGACTGTCCAGGCGGGGGATGCTGAGCTGGTATTCGGCCAGCCTGTCGGCAATAAGCTTCACCGTATCGGCCGGCGCTTTTTTCAGTACGGCCTCGATTTTGCTGGCCGTACGCTGCATGCCGAGAATAAAATTCTGCAGGTACTGGGTAAAAGCGGACTTATAGGCGATAAAGGCCTCGGTCTGCATCTGTTCTTCCACTTTATCACTTTTGAGATGGGCAAGGTAGTCGGACGCATTCTGGACCAGGGAACGAAAATGGCCGTAAAGGTCATCCCAGGCCCGGAAAAGTTCTTCCAGCGGAAGCGACGGGCCGTCGGCCAACAATCGGTTAAGCGCGGTCAAAAGCCGTTCAAACAGCGTCGCCTCCAGCGACCCGCCGAAACTGTCGCCTAATTGTTGCAGGCGCGCCACCATCCGCTCGATTTCAATCGTGTAGGGCGTGCATTGGTAACGAAACTTTTTCCGTTTAAAGTCCTCAATCGTATGTACCCGTCCCGTCTCCTGACGGGGAATAAGGTTCTTCCACTCGACCAGCTGCTTTAGGTCCTGCTGCAGCTGGTCTTCGGTATAATCGGCGAAAAAGGGGCTTGCCTTCAGGTACTGGTAAATTTCTTCCGGATATACATAGTGATGCAGCCGTTCATGCTGCACAAAACAATAGCGCAATATCGCCCGGTAGCGCCAGCTGTTTTCCCGGTTAAGATAGCTTGTTTCCACAATCGGCCGCAAGTCCTGTTCGTTCATGCCATCATTCCCTTTACGCCGCTGCCGCACCCTGCCTAATAAAGGCTCGGCGGGCCGGCGACTAATCTCTCAGACCTTAAATTCCGGCAATTTGGAGTAAATCCTGCTTTTGATTATCGCCAATTTTCGGCAGTAGTAAACTCTTTTATCTTATTTTACAATTTTTAACTTTTACAATTTTTAACGCCGCAAACAAGAAAAAAGACGCCGATTTGGCGTCTGTTAAAATTAAGATGTTGAAGCCTGTATTTTTTGGGGATCTAAACCATGCCACCGGCACAGTTACCGGTAGAAATACACAAAAGTCCCGATAACGTTGACAAGCATGGCGCCGGCCATGGGAATGGCGGTCCGCTTCACCAGGTCAAACGGCGAGACGCCGCCCATGCTGGACGAAACGACGATAACGGCGGTAATGGGCGATACGGCGCGCGCGATACTGGCGGCAAAATGCATGGGCAGCAGCATCAGTACGGGGGCAACCCCCATTTTGGTCGCGACGGTGGGGGTTAGCGACGCAAACGCGAAGAAAGGTGCGTTGCCGGAGCCCATGACGATGGAGCAGCCGGCGATAATGCCGACCATTACCAGGATCATGCCGGCCGCGCCAAACCCGGAGGTTTGAGCGCCTTTGATGATGGCGTCAATGGTGCCGATGGTCGTAAGACCCTTGGCGAAGGTTTCACCGGCGACAATGAGGGTAATGACATTGGCCATTTGCATGCCCAGCCCGTCAAAGAACGACTGGATACCGTCAAGAACCTTTTTACCGTCGCGCGTGCGGACATATTCGAAGATCATGGCAATAAACACGCCGATAAACATCGCCTTGATGATGTCCATCTTGATCCAGGAAATCCACAGGTTACTGAAAATCAGAATGAGTGCCAGCGGAATGGTGGGCAGGATGGCATAAATCATGGGCACCGGCTTTTCATCCTTGTCGGCCTCTGTCTTGTCCACGACGATAGGCACCACTTCATGGCCGTCCCGCTTGTCCATCCACTTTTGCGTAAAGTAGTGGAAACCGGCTACTACCGGCATTACCGTCAAAGCGATGGGAATCTGATAGTTGGTCCAGTACAGCACCGGATCCAGGCCGGCGGTCTGCGCCGACAAAATCGTCCCTGTATCGCTGGGGCTCCAGTCAAGGCAAAGGGTAGTGGCTATTACTGCCGTAGCCGACAAGCGGCTGACGCCCAGGCTTACCAGGACGGGGAAAAGCGTTACCATCAGCAGCATGGCCAGGCCGGACGCGCTGTTTATGCACAGGCCGAGCAGCATGCCCACGACCCAGGAAGCGGCCATCACGAGATAAGGCGCCCGCAGGCCCAGCAGGGGGCGGATGGTGAGCTTGACCAGAGCGCGGCTGGCGCCAATGTGGTCCATATAGCGGGCGAAGCCGCCCACTGCCATGATGTTGAGGCCCAGTCCCGCCGCCCGGGAACTGAAGGTTTGTTTAATAAATTCAAAGGCATCAAAAAAGACCGAGCCCGTGCTGTTTTTGGCCGGCAGGATGGTGCCCAGCCCTAAGGCTACCCCGCAGAACATCAGGATCAGGCCGGCCATGAACAAGACCGGCTGAGGCTTGTACTTACGGGTTATCAGATAGCCGACCCAAAAGGTGACAATCAACGAAATAACAATGCCCAAATGACTTCCTCCTTCTTTCTTGCTAAAATGCATTCTTCGTACGGTTTACTAGTCGGCTGTAAGTCGTCTCTCCTCCCTTATACTTGCCTATATGGGAAACTGTCCGACCAAAGCGTCGCATGCTGAGCGTACCACCCGGCCGGATCAGATCTCCTGCCACCCTTTTACGTCTTCGATGCCAAAGCCCGGCGCTTCCGGCAGCAAAATTCGGTTTTGGTCGAAAGTCACGCCACCTAATACGGGGTCTTCGGCCAACAGCAAGGCCGCATCCAGATCGGCCCGGGTAATGTTCTTTTTCGCGGCGGCAAAGCTGGCCGCCGCCGTGATGCCGATTTTGCTCTCAAGCATACAGCCCATCATGCACTCAATGCCCATGGTTTCCGCCAAATGGCAAATTTTAAGGGCGCTATGCAAGCCGCCGGCTTTCATCAGTTTAATGTTGATCAGGTCAGCGGCCCGCATCGCAAGGATGCGAAAGGCGTCGGCCGGACCGAAAACAGCCTCGTCGGCCAGAATATCAGTATCGACATGGTCGGTGACAAATTTCAGCCCTTCGATGTCTTGCGCCGCGACCGGCTGCTCCACCAGTTCAATCGCCAAACCCAGGTCTTCCATGCGCCGGATGGTACGTACCGCCTCCTTGGGCTTCCAGCCCTGATTGGCGTCCAGACGGATCTTAACGGCATCCCCCACCGCCTGACGAACGGCCTTAACTCGGCGGATATCCAGGTCGGCGTCGGTACCTACCTTGATCTTCAATTCCCGATAGCCCGCCGCAACTGCCTCCCGCGCGTCCCGGGCCATCTCTTCCGGCGAATTGACGCTTATCGTCAGGTCGGTCGTCACTTCCCGCCGATAGGCGCCGAACAGCTTGTATACCGGCAGGCGGTGAATTTTGCCAAAGAGATCGTACAGCGCCATGTCCACGGCCGCCTTGGCGCTGGTATTATGCACCGCGGCCCCGTCCAGCGCGGCCATCAGCGCCTCCAGCCGGTCGGCTTCCATCCCGATGATCTTCGGGGCAATACAGTCCCGGATGGCGGCCACGATGGCGCCCTGGGTATCGCCGGTGATGACAGCGGTCGGCGCGGCGCTGCCAAACCCTATGACTCCCTCGTCGGTAATAATCTTAATAACAATGTCTTCCGCCGCGTATACCGTGCGCAGGGCCGTCTTAAACGGTTTCTTGAGGGGGATACGCACTTTCCCGATTTTGACCTCGGCAATCTTCACGGTTCCTTATCTCTCCTTTCCCGGCAGTCTTCCGAACCCGGCCTACCTTATAAAAACACACAAAAATCCAGCCAGAACAGCCGAAACCGCTAGACTTTCTCGCTGGATTTCCTTCGACAGAAAACAATATCTAGTTATTTTATTCTCCTGAACTTTTAAAAATCCTGCTTACCAGTCCCCTGTCATAAATTTTCTGAAAAGGAAAATAGGCAGGTCGCCGTGCGGCAGAACTTTTCGTAAGCTTGGCGCAATAGAGCTTCATACGAATATGCCTTTCAACTTTTCCAAAACCTGTTCTTGCATGTCCGGCAAAACATGGCTATATGTATCAAGCGTAACCTTGACGCTGGCATGGCCAAGCCTTTCCAAAACCACTTTCACGTTTACGCCCTTCTTGAGCAGCAGCGTCGCGTGAGTATGCCGCATGTCGTGGAAACAAAATCCATCCTTCCCTTTTGGCAAACCGGCCTTGTCCAGCATGGCCTTATACACCTTGTCAAAGGTATTCGGATTATAAGGCTGGCCTATTTCAGAACATATAACCAGGTCATCATCAAAGTATAGTTCGCCGTATTTCAGGCGATTTTCCGCCTGTAACCGTTTGAGCCGTTTTAACTCACGCACAACTTCTGGCGGCACCGGTAACCGACGGTAAGAGTATGGCGTTTTGTGACGACAGTCCACTGCCATCCTTTTTGCCATTAACGACCAATTGGTTAAACAGTCTCTGGACATCAGGATTTTTCCCCAATCCACCACATAAAAATAAATATTGCCCCCCCTCGGGCATAAAAATAGCCATTGACATTTTCTGTCAATGACTAGAACCCTTGTATTTGGCGGAGTGGGAGGGATTTGAACCCTCGCGAGCCTTACGACTCCTAACGATTTAGCAATTTGAATTAGGCGTTTTTCTGGGTTTTATGCAGTTTATAAAATCCAGTAAAATCAAGGCTTCGCAGGCATGGAATTTTATACCATCTACCTAGTTTTTAAAATTATTGCCCCCCTTTTTGCCCCCCTCGTTATATAAACATGCCTTTCAATTTTTCCAGAACCTGTTCTTGCATGTCTGGCAAAACATGGCTATATGTGTCAAGCGTAACCTTGACGCTGGCATGGCCAAGCCTTTCCGAAACCACTTTTACGTTTACGCCCTTTTTAAGCAGCAGCGTCGCGTGAGTATGCCGCATATCATGGAAACAAAATCCGTCCTTCCCCTTTGGCATACCGGCTTTATCCAGCATGGACTTATACACCTTGTCGAAGGTATTAGGATTATATGGCTGGCCAATCTCAGAACATATAACCAGGTCATCGTCAAAATATAATTCACCATATTTCAGGCGGTTTTCTGCCTGCAGGCGTTTCAACCGCTTCAACTCCCTGACAACTTCCGGCGGGATTGGCAGCCGCCGGTAAGAATATGGCGTCTTTAGGTCTTGAAAAACTAACGACCCTTCCCTGCCGGTCAATCGCCTGCTTATTGGCGTTAATTCACGCTGGACATATATTTCGCCTTTATCCAGGTCAATGTCCGACCACTTTAAGCCAAATATTTCTCCCCGCCGCATCCCTGTCGATAAAGCCAGCAGGATAATCATGAAATGTTTTTGTTCATATCCACGGGCGACATCAAGCAGTTTTTTGGCCTGTTCTTCCGTCATAGCCTTAATATCGCGCTTCTTTTTTTGAGCAATGCGAATATCGTCAGCCGGATTTCTGGCAATATACCCTAGACTTACTGCTTTATCCAACGCCGCATGTAAACATATCCTGACACTATTTAAAGAATGTGACGACAGTCCGCTGCCGTCCTTTTTGCCGTTAACCGCCAATTGATTAAACAGCCTCTGGACATCGGGATTTTGTAGTTTTTGCAAAGGCACCTGCCCAATTCTCGGCTTTAAGTATAGCTTAATTATGCTCTCGTAACGCTCATATGTCCGCACCTTAACAGCAGGCTTTGTATAATCTTCCAGCCATCTGTCCAGCCAATAGCCGACAGTCAGTTTATCCGCATCGGGCATCAACCCGTTTTCTATCTCTTGCAACCACTTCCGTCCTTTGGCCATGACTTCTTTTTGCGACTTGCCGGTAAACTTTTTCCGCTTTGTTTCGCCTGTTTCCGGGCATTGATAAGAGAATTGGGCCTCCCACCGCTGCCGCTTTTCGTTATAATATGCCGTCCCTTCACCGTGTCCGCGCTTTCTCGCCATTAACAGCACCGCCTTTCAATACCCTTCTAGCTTTTAAAATACACAAGTTTTTACAGCTTGTCTATTCAGTCTAACCAATGCTAAAATAAAGCTACCACCATAAAAAGGATTGGTGATGTTATGAGCAATGAAGAATTAATTTTAACCCTTCGCTCCGTCATTCAGGAAGAGTTAAAGCCAATTAACGCACGCCTAGACAGAATTGAAACCCGCTTAGACAGAATTGAACCCCGCTTAGACAAAATCGAAACCCGCTTAGACAAAATCGAAACCCGCTTAGACAGAATTGAACCCCGCTTAGACAACCTGGAAGGCCAAGTAAAAGAAAACACCAATTTTATTAGCGTACTGCTCCACCGCACCGAAGAAATTGACGCTCAACTACATGCCTTGTCCTCCACCGTAGATAAACTTTGCGGCCAGGTTAATAACCTGGAAGTTCAAGTTAAAGACTTACAGGCCCAGGTAACCGATATTAAGGCTAACATGGCCACTAAAGAGGATATTGCCGCCCTTGACGCTAAAATAAACGTTCTTAGCATACGCCAGACTAATCAAGAAGCAGAATTATTCCGCCTTAAAATGGCCCGCTAACTTTCCCTTCCCGGCTATGGCCGGGATTTTTATTTTGCCTTACATCTTCAGCCCAATCTGCCTGGCAATGCTCCGCAATTTCCGGCAGGCAAGCGACCGGCCCGCCTGGCCAACAACATCCTGCATGTTAACCAGCACCCGCTCCCCAGGCAGGCCCAGAATTTCGGCCCCGGTATTGGCCAATCTTAAAGCCTCCTCCAGTTCTACCGGCTCATTATAGACATGCCGCTGGCCGTCTGTCTTTATTACCACCATGAACCCGCCGCCGGGCGCGCCTTCGACCATGATCCAAACACCTTTATTCGTGTCCACGTTATGAATTGCCATCATCCCACCGCCTTAACACAAGTTTTCTCAGGTAGTTTTTAAAATACTGCCGCCTGGCCGCCCTGCTTGGCCACCAGCGGCCTTTTTCTCCCCGGTTAATGGTATTTATCGCATCGCCTGCTTGCCCGGCCTTGTAGGCAAATATACATAGGCTGTATTATGCGAAACCGGCAGCACGGGACAAAGACCTGCAACTTGCGGCTAAACCCAGCAAACAAGCCTTCGGCAGACTTGCCGAAACCGAAACCGAAATAAAATTTTTTGCCTGTCGCTAAATGGTTTTCGGGGCTCGCGAGACCCTCCAGCCCGCCCCCTTCTGGAAGGACCCGCACCTAACCAGCCCGACGACTTTCGTTGGCCTGCTTGCATCTAAACTTCGGCTACTGTAAATTTGCGACACCGAAGAGCGAGAATATGGCGGGGGGGTTACGCACACGACCCGTGTGTTCTTTGAAGGTGGCCCACCGGTCTGGCTAAAACAACCCCCGGTCACCTCGATGGGGGGGTTATAAGACTTCGTCCCCTCTAAATTTAGAGTAGCCGATAGCATCCTATAAACTTAGAGGAACCCATCTTGCTAATACATATATTGTATTAACTTTCTCCCTGTTATAGCCGCAGCCACGCTTATGTATTTAAGACTGGCGCGATATGGGCCTAGCTTGTGTCTAAATTTAGAGTAAAGCAGCCCTATAGCAGTCTCATGCCTACCGTTCGTCTAAATTTAGACCAACGGACAGCCGTCCGCTTTTCGGACGCTTGGCCTTCGTCCATTTTTCGGGCGAAGTCTTTTTATCGTGTGGTAAAATTCCCAACAACTTGGGAACCTGTTGTGCGTCCGTTTTCCGGACAGGCATTGCCCTTTTTAGGGACTGTAAAAATTCAGGCAAAAACGGCTTAAAACCAGGCATTTTTACCACTAAAACGGCCCTTATTTTGGACCGAAACCGCCTGCTTTTGCCCTGTTTTCAGGCCTTGACCCTTCCCCTTCGCAATTTCGCGGAATTTTGCGCATGACTGCCGCCCGCTCGCCGGTTAAAAGGCCCCAGGGATTTACCCCCATATCCCCCTATGGACGTAGTTTCAACCGACACCCTTTAAGGTCGCCAGTTCAACTGGACACCCTAAAGCAGTCATTTCAACTGACCCCCTGTAATGCACCCTCAACTTAACTTAGGGCCAATGTTCGGCGCGTCTAAATTTAGACTCGCCGAATAGCCGTTAGCTTTGTCTAAATTTAGATAAACCTAATAGCCGACCGGCACCCTCGGCTAATGTTCCCTGCCAAAAACCAAAGGGATTTTTCAACCTATACGCAGCAAACCCTCGCGCCTTCGGCGACCCCTGGCTACCCCAGGTCTACCAAGTACCTTGCCAATACCGACAAAAGCCGACAGCTTGCCGCTTCCGGGCCAACCCTAGCTACTATAGCCAGCACGAAGTTTCAATCCTAAAAAAGCGGTTTTCAAGGGACATTGGCCGCGCTCGCAGCGACCCTTAACCCGCGCACCCTTTACCAAGTACCTTTTAGCCAACCAGCCGCCATGTTTTAATACATGCACTGTATTAACGCCTGCACCCGTTGATATAGCTGATAATGTCGACATGCAGCCTTATCAACTCCTGTTGCAGTTCCTTGCGTTTCTTGGCCGTTGTCGCGTCCAGGATTGCCTGCTGGACTTGGTCAAACCTCGGTTTAAACCGCCGCATAAAGTCTTTGTTGTCGTATGTGCAGGCATCAGGTTTTACGCCTAATTCCTGCCCCTGCCGCTTAAGCTGGCTTACCGCCTCGGCTACCGCATCCTGCGCCAGGCCCATTTCCTGGCCAAACCGCCACAGGTTAGTTATGGCCGTCTGTATGTCGCCGCCCAGGTATTTGTTCTGCGTTATTACCTTCCGGCGCTCTTTGTCATACCTGCTCACCCTGGCATAGGCAAAATACCTGTTGCCGCGCTTTTCCCATCCTGCTCTCATGGTATCACCGCCTTTAATACATAGACTGTATTATAACCTTTTTAAAGCAGGCGGTAACTTGCCGCCTCCTTAATCATCGACAAACACAAACCATTGCCTGCCGCCCGCTTTCCGTCTCGCCGATCGGCGGCCTTGCTCCTCGTCCGGATTTAAACTCCGCTCACCTTCCGGCCAATACTTCGGGCAGCTTACCACCGCCTGGACATATTCCTGCTCCCGGTAGCCCAGACTGGCCAGCAGGCTGTCCACCTTTCGCCTGGCGACTGTCGCGTCTTCCGGCACCCTGTCCGGCAAAGGACACAAGCAGCGCCAGGTCGCCCTTAAGCACGTCCAGCATAGGCTCTCAACCTCTCGACCATCGCCTGCCACCTCAGCCGCGTTAGCCATTCGCTGCATCCCTCCCGCTCGGCTATCAGCCGCCAGGGAAGGCCCCGCCAGACATTGATTAATAGCTGCCTATCTTCCGGCGGCAGGCCTTCCTCGATAAAGCGGCCTGTTATTTTTACCCTTCGCTCTATGTCGGCCAGTTCCAACAGTTTAACCGCCGTCCGGCCTGTTTTGTCGCCGTAGCCGCTAACCTTCCGGCTTACATGCTCGGCCTTGTACCGGTGAAGAATATTGGCCCGCAGGTTTTGGCAGCGCGCCCATAGCCAAGGAAACCGGGCCAATGCTTCCTGCGCCTCGTTATAGGTCATGTCCCACCATGATTAAGCCTGTAGTTTTCTGTAGCATCGCCTATCCCCCCATTAGCCAAAACTTGCGCCGGTGTGTTTAGCGGCCAGGCAGCGGTCGCCGCTCGTTTACCTGTAGGGATTTACCTAACCCCTCCCCTTAGTTAGTAGCCCGGCCTTGGTTTTTCACCCTTCAGCCAGGCGGCCACCGTTTCGGCCAGGTGGAGAACAGACAGCCTTTCCCGCTGCACCGCCAAATGAATGACTTTGACAAGTTCCTTATGGTCAAGCCCGGCGGCTTCCATCTTGTCCACCAAGGCATTATAAGCAACAGCATAGGCATCATGTGCCTGTCCAAAATATCTATGATTAGCGCACGGCAAGCCTTGTAATTGCATTTTTCCCCTTTCCCTTTCGCATTAGTTTTCGTCCAGCACTTCCTCAATGATTTCCAATAGGTCAGGCCTATAATAGCCTGCAAGTGTCGCATCTTTTAGCAGGTTTAAAATATCGGCCTCATGCCTGCACTCAGGCAGTTTCTTTTTTAGCCACCTGACCACTTCCCGGCGGCTTGGATTTACGTCCGACAACACTTTTAACCCTTTCGGCCTTAGCGCGTCCGGCCTGGCGTAATATTTACTGCTCATTACCTCACCCCTGCCTGTTAGTTTTTGTTAAGGTTTCAAGCACCGCCGCCAGGATTGCCCTGGCGTTGTCGCTGTCCTCGGCCAATGCCGCCACGTCCAAGGTGACTGTTTTGCCTCGGCATGTTTCGCCGTCTTTGTTCACCCAATCCGGCAGGGATATTTGCAGATTTTGCGCCTCGGCGTACCATGCCAGCCTGTTTTTACTGGTTGCAGCCTCCATTGTCGGTTTTTCCTTTTCCCAGTATTTAGCCATGCTTTAGCCCCCTTTTTTATCGTGTGGTAAAATTCGCTGTCGCCAGTAGCCATAACCGTTTTCCTTAAAGCTAATCACATTCTTTTTGGGGATTAACCTTGCGGTTTTGTTCTTTCCCGAACCTCAGCCGGTATTTGCCGCGTTTTATGGCCGCCCGCCAAATATCCGGCCTGGCTTTGAGCATCTCGTAAAACTCGGCCTGCTCAAACACCAAGAGGCACTTGGGCAGTTTTACTGTCACCCGCAACCGCGCCGCCCCTTCCTGCGCTATCTGTCAACAGCGATAGATATTTGCCAGCCCTCAGTTCAGCCCGAATAATCGCCCGGCTAAAGTCCATGCTTGATATTTCCGCTCTAAACCCAATCAGTTCAATGTTTTGTATTGTTACCCTTACTTGCTCTGCCATCGCCCTCTCCCCTCGCCTTTTAATCGTGTCAAAAAATTCCCTGCGCCAACCGTTTTAGTAAGCCCACCAACTGCTCCCGGTAAGGATTAAGGCACCATCTTTCGGCTTCGTACATTTCCCAGCTTGGCCAGCCGTTTTGTCCGCTCGCGTCAATAATCGGCACTATCTTGTAGCCCAGCCTGGCATCCGGCTCCAGCTTCGCCCCCGTGCCTCTTATGTATTTCAGCCGGGCGGCAAAGTCCACGTCTATTTTGGCCGCCTCGCTTATCAGCCATTGCCACAGGTGACTGTCGGCAGGACTAAGCCCTGCGCCGGTATCCGTTGCCTCCTGCGTCCCGTCGTATAACAGCTCGCCGCCGAACATTCTTTTGGCATCGAATACGCCTTTGGCCGCCTCGCCCTGCTCCGCTACCGTCTGCACCGCCCGGAATAATTCCGCCGGTGTGAATATCAGGTGGTCTTTGTCCCTGGCCCAAACTCTCGCCCTGGCCGCCTCGTCCGGCACTATCCAGACCGCCTCGCCCAGGATATGCCGCCAGGCAAGATTTACTTCTATCAGGCAGGCTTTGGTCAGTTCTCCCCGCCAGGCGGCCCTGATAACGTCTTTCGGAATGATAAGTTTTGCTAAGTCCTTCGGCTCTTGCTCGTCAGGTTTTACCTGTTTTTTATCCGGCAGGTCGTCATCAATCTTCACCCAGGCCCAAACCATGCTATCACCACCTTTAAGCAATTGCTTTTATAAAACCTATAGCTTATATACCCCCCTAATTTTTGCCCATTTTGCCCACCATAGCCCTTTAATCCTTGATATTACTGGCTTTGTTAGGTGGGCAATTTTTATTTTTCTTTGCCCATTTCTGCCCACCAATCTGCCCACTAAATAAATCAACCATACTAGCCTAATAATTAAGTGGGCAAAATTATGGGCAGTTTTGGGCAAGTTTTTTGCAACTTTGCCCACCTAATGAACCCTTGATTTTACTAGCTTTAAGCCTATTGGTGGGCAAAGTGGGCAAGTTTTTTGAAGATATAAGACATATAGTTTTTAATCTTTCAGTATGTCTTTTTTAAGCCAAATAACATCTAACGGCCTATTACCGCAACAGCCAAATGCCCTTCTTTTAGTCCACCTGCCCCGCACCTCGTCCCGGCTAAACAGCAGCCCTTCTTCATGCAATTGCCGCCACAGCGTACCAGAGGAAACCGGAAACTGTAGACCCTGCTTCATGTAAAACTCAGCCACGGCCTTATAGGTCATCTGCGGCAACAGGTACAAATACTGCTCGTCATAACAGCCGATAAACTTGCCATCTTCAGGCTTGTTTTGTTGGTATACCGGGATTATCTCCACCTGGCCAGCCGCGGCTAGTTCCTGTAAGGCGGTTATAAACTGTGACGTTGGCTTTTCCGTCTGTAGGCTGGCGATATTGTCCTTGGCCAATTGCTGCAAGATTTTGCCGCCTTCCTTCATCAGTTCAACCGCGTCATTTTCGGCCAGCCCGCCGCTATCTATGGCAAACTGGTGAAACAGCCACAGCCCCAGGGCCAGCTTGGCCGCCGCCTCGTTGGCCCGTCCGCTATTTTCTGTCTGCATGTCGGCCCTGGCCCCGCTATAGATTTGCGGCAATATCTCTTTCAGCTTCTCCCAGTTTTCGGCCAGCCAGGTTATGTATGCGACCATGCACTTGGCCAGCCATCTTTTATTGGCTTCAACCTCTTTGAATTTGCCGTAATAGTCTATATCATCGCGCTTTACGCTGATAAACAGCATCCTGGCCTGCCCGCTTTCGCCTATGTCTGGCCTTTCCTCGCCGGTAGCAATGGCCAAACCCCTTGGCCGAAACGCTGCCCTTAGCTTTAGGTCTGCCCCCATCCTCACCCTGGCCGCGCCGTCACCGTAGGCCCTGGCCAGGTTTTGCGCCGCCTGCTTCAGTTTTTCTTTCTCGGCCCTGTTCTGCGCCGGGTGGAAGTCATCGACTATCAGCAATGCATCTTTTATCATGAAGGCGGTTTTCTCCAGGCTGTTAGGTGTCATTTTAAAGTTCGCCGGGAACGCCGTTTTGTCAAAGTCACCGAAGAAGGACAGCACCAAGGCGGCTAGGCTGCTTTTTCCGCTTTGGGCCTTGCCAACCATGAACAAGGCAAAGTCTAATTGTATATTTACGGCCCGCAGGATTTCGGACGCCACCACCAGGAACGCCGCCGCCAGCAAAGGGAAGGTTATCCTTTTGTCGGCCACTTCCAGGAAACTGGCGGCCATTTTTACCGCCCTGGCCGCGTCCTCGCACGTTTCGGGCAGCCGATAGCGGCTTAACGCTTCGCCGCCCTCGGATAAGTCTACCAATACGCCATCCGCGCCGATCGCCCCGCCTGCATGCAGGTAAGCCCATTTGCCGCCGATTTTGCGCCAGCCAGTATGGGTGTAATACGTTTTTTCTTCCCGTCTGTATTTGCTAACATAATAATTGACCACTTTAGCGAAAAACGCTAGAGAAAAAGTTGACCACCTTGACCATCAAACCTGCTATGCTAGAAGTTGGCAAACTTTTTAGCAGAAGGCAGGAGAAAGAGATGATCAAAGTGGACACATATAAGTATATCAAAGATCTGCACATAAGAGAACGAAAATCAATTCGTCAGATATCCCGCGAAGTCGGTTTATCCCGTCAAACGATACGGAAAATCCTGTATCAGTCGCTTGAAGATGTCACAACCTACAAGCGTCAAGCACCACCGCCTGCACCACTACGCAATCAGTTTGGAGCGATTATCCGGCAATG
>NZ_FNBU01000020.1 GCF_900102435.1 Sporolituus thermophilus DSM 23256
GGACAAAACCGCAGCCAAAAGAAAAAGCAGGTCCGCCTCCTACACCACGGCGGCCTGCCCCGGATCACCCTTGGCGTAAGGGCTTCCGAATACCAAACACCGGAAGTAATTATACGCCAGACCGCACGAAAACGGAAGTACTGGGTTAAAAAGGAGTATTTATCAACCCTTCAACCTTAACATTGACTTTCGATGGCCGCGGTCAAGGACGCCTAACAGGCGAGCGTAGCTTTTATCCTTGACCGCGGCCAGAAGAAAGTCTAAAATCCAGACCTGGGTTGATTACAAAATACAACAAGTGTGACATTTTCATAGACCAATTTAGGTGACATTTTCACAGACTCTTGACACGGTTTTCTTATCCTTCCTGCGGCCATACTCATATCATCATCCGAGATGCCTATCCACCTTAAAGTACTCTCATCTACACGTATTCTTCATAAAAAACTGCGCTGTTTGGATCCGATACGGCTTAAGTGCTGGTAGTTCTCTCCGTAAAAGGTATAACGGCAAAGTGTTTTACAGCAAATAAGTCAATAAACCAAACAAGTCAAGCCTGACCCCCTGCCCTGCCTATATTGCCACCTCTATAGGAGTAGCGGCAATTGCCGATGGCTGGCGCGTCCGGTTTATCCCAGTAATAACGTTTCCGCGACGGAGCTTCTTCAGCCTATTAACTCAATAGCTTGCCGGACAAAAAACAAGGCCTCAACCCCTGCATTACGCAAAGGTTGAGGCCATTTTTCGCCCTTACCAGTGATACGGTTCGCCCCGGCTAATCTTAAACGCCCGATAAAGCTGCTCGACTAAAAGCAGCCGGATCATCTGATGGGTAAACGTCATCCGGGAAAAGCTCAGCCGTTCATTCGCCGCCGCCAAAACAGCCGGCGACAAACCGAACGCGCCGCCGATGACAAAGGTAACATCGCTCTGGCCCGTCAGGGCCAGAGCGTCGATTTTTTCCGCCAGTTCTTCCGAGGAAAGGGCCTTACCCCGGACGTCGAGGACGATTAAGTAGCTGCCGCCACGGACGTGCTTAAGCAGCCGTTCACCCTCACGGGCCAACACCTTTTCCTTCGCCGCGGCCGAAGGGTCGGCCGGCATGCGTTCCTCGTCCACTTCGATGATTTCCAGGCGGCAGTAAGGGCCAAGCCGTTTGGTATATTCGGCGATGCCGGCGGTAAGGTATTTCTCTTTAATCTTGCCTACGGCAACAATCGTGATTTTCATAGTTATTAACTATCAGCCGGCATTTCCTCGAGCAGTACGCTAATGGTGCGGGTCTGGTCGCCGCGGAGGATAACCACATCGACGCGGGAGCCGACTGCCTGGTTATCCAGTACGGCGCGCAAGTCTGCCACACTGTTAACTTCGGCGCCGGCAACTTTCAGAATGACATCACCTTCACGGATACCGGCCTTGCCTGCTGGGCCGGAGCGTTCAACCCGGGCTACATAGACGCCTTTGTCGATGGTAAGTTCATAGCCATAACGGGCCGCCGAGTTTTTGTCCAGTACCCCTACGCCAAGGTAAGCACGGATAACGCGGCCCTTGTCAATGATCGACTGGAGAATGGGGCGGGCGGTGTTGATGGGAATGGCAAAACCGATGCCTTCGACCCCGGGGACGGAAATCTTGGCGCTGTTGATGCCGATGACCATGCCGTCGGCATTGACCAGCGCCCCGCCGGAATTGCCGGGATTGATGGCTGCATCGGTCTGAATAAGCTTAAATTTGCGTTCCCCGATTTCAATGGAGCGATTAAGCGCGCTGATGACGCCGGCCGTCACGCTGCCCTTGAATTCCAGCCCCAGCGGATTACCGATGGCAATGGCCGGTTCGCCTACCATGAGGGCATCAGAGTCGCCGAGTACGGCCGCCGGTAGGCCGGTCGCGTCCACCTTGACCACGGCCAGGTCGGTAGCCGGATCAACGCCCAGCACCCGGCCGCTAAAGGTGCGACCATCGGCCAGCGAAACGACGATTTCCTGAGCATTCTGCACTACATGGTAGTTGGTGGCAATATAGCCGTTACTATCAAAGATAACCCCCGAACCGGTCCCCTGCTCGATCAAGACCCGGCGGTTGAAAAAGTCGCGGGCATAAGCTT
This sequence comes from Sporolituus thermophilus DSM 23256, assembly GCF_900102435.1. Lineage (NCBI taxonomy): Bacteria > Bacillati > Bacillota > Negativicutes > Selenomonadales > Sporomusaceae > Thermosinus > Thermosinus thermophilus. Next base: position 2,111 of record NZ_FNBU01000020.1, read on the forward strand.
TGTTGGTAATGCCGACAACCGCCGGACCAACGGCCTGGGCGGCGCGAACGATAGGCGTGTTGCGCGCGTCGGAAAGCTGCGCCTGGGCAGCAGGCGGCTGCAGACTGGGCAAGGGCACCTGGGGCGTGGGTTTGGCCAAAAATTTACCGCCGTAGCTTAATACCAGACCGCCGCCAATCAGAATACCAATCAGCGCGACGATAAGAAATGGCACGAGTCGTTTCGTCATAACCATTCCTCCCTTACAGTTCTTCGACCAGACTAGCCGCGCGGTCAGGATAGGTCAGCCGCAGGGTGATTTCACTGTCAAGGCAGCAGCCCTGGTCGGCCAAAATAGTGCTGACCGTCGTCTTGGCCAGGTCTGGGCGGTTGTTTTCCTGGCTTAGGTGCGCCAGGAAAACTTCCGTCTTGTTTTTCCTGGGCAGGCGGGCTAGCGCCCAGCCTGCGTCGGTATTGGAAAGATGGCCCCGGTTGCTCATAATCCGCCGCTTGAGCGGCCAAGGATAAGAGCCATTTTTCAGCATGTCCACGTCATGGTTGGACTCCAGGACAAGCACGTCTGAGCAAGCAATGGCTTTTTTAACACTGTCAGTGACAAAGCCCAGGTCGGTGGCGACACTATACTTGCGGTTGCGATAAAAGAAATTGAACCCTACCGGGTCGGCGGCATCGTGGGAAATGCTGAAAGCCTCAATTTTGACGCTGCCGATCTCGAGACTGTCCCCGAGATCGTAGCGACACGCGCTTGGAATTAGTTCCCGGCAGTACATGTTTTCCCATGTCCCCGGGCGGGTATATACCGGCAAACCATAGCGCCGCGTCAGTGTCGGCAGGCCGCTCACATGGTCGCGATGTTCATGGGTCACCAGGACGGCATCCACTTTCTCAAGCGACGTACCAATCGCGCGGAGGGCCTGCTGGATGCGCCGGGCGCTGATGCCGGCATCGACAAGAATTTTGGTAGTATCGAAATCAAAGAACAAAGCGTTGCCAGTGCTCCCGCTGGCCAGAACGTGGACTTGCATGAACAGGCTCCTTTGGTAAAATTAACGGATAATACTTCGACCTGGAGCCTGTAAATCCCTTTCTATATTTCTGCCATTTTGTCCCTGACCGCGGCGCGTAAATAGTCCGGGAGCGCGTCAAGCAGCAGGGTGATAATTTCCCGCAGCCTCTCCGGGGTTTTGGCCTCAAACCGCAGGGTAAAGAGCGGTTCGGTAACCGAGGCGCGAATCATGCCCCAGCCGTCGGAAAACTCGATGCGCACGCCGTCAATAAGATTAGGCCGGTATGCGGCAAGACGCGCGGCAACACCGGCGAGGATTGCTTCTTTGTCCTGTCCGGGATAGGGTACGCGGATGTCAGGGGTCAGTATGTAATTGGGAATTGTGTTGACGAGTGTCCCGAGCGGACCAGACTCGGCAACTATTTCACACATCTTTAACCCGGCATACATGCCGTCGTCATAGCCAAGTTCCCGGAAAAAGAAGTGGCCACTGATCTCACCGGCAAACAGCGCTTTTTCGCGGAGGAAGGCGGCCTTACTGAAGGTGTGGCCCGCCCGCGCCATAACGGCCCGACCGCCGGCTTTGGCAATTTCCTCTGGCACGACCATTGAGCATTTGGCATCGTAGATGACGGTGCCTTTTTCCCGGCGGAGATAATGGCGGGCCAGCAGGACGAGAATGTCGTCATTGTCGACGGCCTGCCCGGTTTCATCGACAAAGCCTACCCGGTCACCGTCGCCGTCGAAAGCAATGCCCAGGTCGGCGCCCGTCTCCCTTACCCGTGCCCCTAAAGCCGCCAGGTTTTCCGCCAGCGCCGGATTAGGGGGGCGGTGCGGAAAGGCGCCGTCGGGCCGGCAATACATTTCAATGACGTCATAACCAAGAGCGCGGAACAAGCGGGGGGCAATGGGCGCCGTGGCGCCATTGCCGGCGTCGATAACGACGCGCAAATGGCCCGGCTTAGCCAGGCCGGCGGTATACTGCACATATTCGTCCACCACCGGCCGGGCAACAATGGCGCCATCACCGGCAGTACGCTCATCAGCGGCGACCATTGCCGCGATTTCCGCAATATCCGCCTCAGTCACCGGCGCATGTCCGAATACCAGTTTAAAGCCATTGTAGGGAGCAGGGTTATGGGAAGCGGTAATCATCACCCCGCCGGCAGCGCCGGTAACTTTTAGCGCGTAATAGAAGACCGGCGTCGCGACAGTGCCAATATCAAGAACACGGCACCCCGATTCGGCCAGTGCATCCAGTACGATGCGCTGCAATGCCGGCGTCGACAGGCGGATATCGCCGCCAACCACCACCGTTTGGCCGGTTAGTTTTACTCCCACCGCCAGGGCAATGCGGCGGGCCATATAATCGGTCAGGTCTTTTCCGACAATGCCGCGAATGTCGCAGGCGTGAAAAATCGACATACCTTTCTCCTTTCGCAATAGCTACATTAGGGATATTGTAGCACGACCGCAGGAAATCATTCAATTGCGTACCGGCACTTTCCATAAATGAACGCAATGCTTCCATCGTATTGGCTCCTAAAACCAAAAGCCGTCTACACCTGCTCGCGTGTAAACGGCTTTTTATTTTTCGTCATAATTTTTCATATTGGTGACAGCCCACCGCTGCCAGGCTTGCTCAAACGCCTGGTAATCCATGCCCAGGGCGCCGGTGATGGCGGCCTCGGTACTGCGCCCCTTTTGCAGGTCGGCAATAATCGCCATCAGTTTGTCCTCGCCATGCACTTCGGCAATATAACGGACCGCGGCCAGCGCTTCGCGGTAAGCGAGCGATTGTTCGGGCAGGTTGTCGAAGTTCTCGTCCAGTTCGGCCATCGTATAAAGCTTACCGGTCAGCTTGTTGCGCGGTGTAAGCCACTCATAACCGTTTGCGCGATATTCCATATACTGGGCTAGCCCTTCGGTAAACCAGCGGGTATAGTTACCGCTCGTCATATGGTCAAAGACCAAGTGCGTGAATTCATGGACCATCGGCCCCTTATGGATGAACTCCTTAGTGGACTCGCCGGCTTTCAGCCATACATGGGGCGATAAAATCCGGATAACGCCTCCCCAATATACTCCCATGGCGCTTTGGTCGCCGGACCAGCCAAACGCCTGGTTAAGCTGCTGGCGGTCAGGATAAACCAGCAGCAGGGTTTTTTCGGCCGGCTCATACCTGAGGGCCTGGGTGACAGGTCCGTAAGCGGCTTCGGCGGCGGTAGCAAGCATCGCTACCGTATCGGCGTCAGCCGCAGTATATTTGATAATAAAGTGCGGCGTCTCATAAACGGCCATGTCGCGCGTCTGGTAAGCGATTTTGGCCGCAGCTAACTGGCGCGCCAGCGGATATAGCCACATGCGGGGGAGCTGCGCCGGAACGAGGGCCAGCAGCGCTACCACCAGGCCGAGAGCGATGAGGGCTGTCACCTTATCGTGAAATAAAATGGTACGCATGGGTACCCCTCCTCTCCCGGTCCTCATGGAGTCCCATTATACCATAACCACAGGCCCCTCGCCTATTGGTATTTTATGTAAACTACTTGACTAAGTTAACGCCGGCGCTGGTGCCGATGCGGGTTGCACCGGCCGCAATCAACGGGAGCGCCTGCTCGCGCGTCCGGATGCCGCCCGCGGCCTTGATGCCAAGCTTACCGCCTGCTACCCTGGCCAGCAACCGGACATCCGCTTCGGTCGCCCCGCCTGGTCCAAAACCGGTGGACGTCTTGACAAATTGCGCGCCCGCTTCCAGGATGGCCAGACAGGCTCGCTCCTTCTCCTCATCGGTGAGTAGAGCCGCCTCAATAATGACCTTCACAACCCGTCCTTCGGCGGCACGGACGACCGTCCGGATATCGTCGGCCACCGCCGTCCATTGACCGGCTTTAGCCGCGCCAATATTCATAACCATGTCAATTTCATCGGCTTTATGCTCCACCGCCGCCTGGGTTTCAACAGCTTTGACCGCCGTAAGCGTCGCCCCGAGCGGAAAGCCGACCACAGTCGCCACTTTTACGCCGCTACCGGCCAAGCGGTGCGCCGCCAGGCTCACATAACAAGGGTTGACGCAGACCGCCGCAAAATTATGCTCGGCCGCTTCAGCACACAGGCGGAGGATGTCGTCTACCGTCGCTTCCGGCTTGAGCAGGGTGTGATCAATGTAGGACGCTAAGTTAATGCAAGACCCTCCTTTCGGCAAGCCTGGCGGGTCAGGCTTGACTTGTTTTAAAAATTGACTTATTTCAGTGAACAGCCGAAAACCATATGGTTTCAATTACCGTCCCCGGAAATTGAATTCGCCAAGGCCGGGCAAAAATCCTGGTGAAACCGGCAAAAAACGAAAACCCCGGCCTGCACGCTCGCAAACCGGGGCTATGTATTATTCCTGTTTTTCAAACTTGTCTTTCGGAGCGCCGCACTCGGGACATTTGCCGGGACGGCAACGGCCTTCCTTGGTAGCACCGCACACCGTGCATTTCCAGACTGCCATTAAAGTCCACCTCCTATTCTTTAGCCGCGCACTCAGGGCACACGCCATAAAAATAAAACTGTTGGCCTGTAATCCGGTAGGGCGTGGTCTTTACTACCTTCTCAACAAATTCAGTGCTGTCGACGCCGTGCAGGTCATCCACCCGGCCGCACCGCCGGCAGCAGATGTGCGGATGGTTGGAAGTGTCGGCATCGTAGCGGAAGCTGTCTTCACCGGCGTTTAACACCTGGATTAGCCCAAGCTCCTTGAGGATTTCAATGGTCTTATACACTGTCGCCAAACTCATTGTTGGATAAATAGGCTGCAACTGGTGGAAAATCATCTCGGCACTAGGATGCGCCTTGCTTGCGGCCAAAACATTGTAAATCGCCAGCCGCTGCGGCGTCACTTTAAAGCCCTTTTCCCGCAGCAAAGTTGTTACACAAACGCCCATAAACACACCCATTTCAAAAAAAATAATCAAACTAAAATAACAATGATTATCCTATAATGTTATTTTTATTTTACCTTGTTCTGTGAAAAATTGTCAAGGTAAAGTTGTGCAAATTAAAGTCTCGTGGAACTGCCACGAGACTTTAGGCGGTTACATCATTTGCTGATTTTGGCCGGAAAACTTGTTTTTAGCTTGTGCAATGTCCTGAGGACTGGCGTTTTTGACATTATAGAATCCTTTTTGTTGCATGTAATTAAACAGTTGCTGCTCCTGGCTGTACAATTCGCCGAGAATCGTCATGTAATCGCGGCGCAGTTGCTCGTTTACTGCTTCGGAAATATACGTGTTGGTCGACGACGCCAGATGCTTCGTCTCGTTCAGGCAGACCTGCAGCAGGTCTTTGTCGGAGATTTGCATGCCCTGGCCGGACATGGCGCCTTGACCTTGTCCCATTTGTGCCACTGTTATCACCTCTTACTGTAATGTTTGGCCCGCGTTCAGGTGTTTGCTGAGCATTTGCACATGCTGCTGGTGTTTTTGCGCCATTTGCTGGAGCATTTGCCTGGCTTGGCTGTCCTGTAGCTCATTGGCGAAATGATTAAGCGTCTTAACACAGGTTTGATGCATGGCAAGCGAGTCTTCGAGCTGCAACAGTTCTTTTTGCGTCAACATCAAGATCCCCCCTTTCCTGCCAAAAATAGCATGTACGGCAATACCGGGTAATATGCCGGGCCGGAGCAACGCTTTTCCTGCCAATTATAGGAAAACCGCCTGGAGCAAACCAGGCGGCTTTCAACTTATTTGCCGACACTTTCGGTCGCGGAAACAGCCGCGCGCTCGCCGGCGGCAATGCGCAGCCAAGTGCGCACTGCATCACCAATGACAAAGATAACCAGTATAATCATAACGGCGCTAGCGCCGGCCAGAAGGTAGTTGTTCTTCGGCAGATAGTTGGTCGTAATGTTGAGGTAACCGGCAGCCACGGTGGTTGCGCCCAGGAACGACATGGGAATAATCGTTGTCCAAGCGTAGCGGCCCTTACCCATCCTAAACAGTACCGTAGTACCGATAGCCAGGGACATTGTGGCGAGCAGCTGGTTTGCCACACCAAATAGCGGCCAAATGGTGGAGATGGAACCGCCGTACAAGAGATAACCCCAAGCGAACGAGATAGCGGCGCTGCTAAAAATAATACCGGGAACCCAGTTGACGTTTTTCAGCGGCTTATAGACCATGCCGCCAAGTTCCTGGATGAGATAGCGGCCGACGCGTGTGCCGGCGTCAATGGTCGTCAGAATGAAGAGCGCTTCAAACATAATGGCAAAATGGTACCAGAAGGATAGGAGGCTGTTCATGCCGGGAATTTGCGCAAAAATGTGCGCCATGCCCACTGCCAGGGATACGGCGCCGCCCGGACGGCCGGCGACATTTTCGCCTACCAGTTCGGACAACATCGGCAGTTCGTTCACCTGCATGCCCAGTTTGGCAAACACGGCCGGGGCGGTATTAATGGCGAAGTAGTCGGCGGGATAGAGGCTGGTAGCCGCAATCAGCGCCATGAGCGCGACAAAGGATTCGACCAGCATGCCGCCAAAACCGACGGCGCGGATTTCCGCTTCATTGGCCAGCATTTTCGGGGTGGTGCCGGTGCTGATCAGCGAGTGGAAGCCCGAGATGGCGCCGCAGGCAATGGTGATAAACATAAAGGGCCATACGGGGCCGGGGATAATCGGTCCGCCGCCGTTAATGAACGGAGTCAGGGCCGGCATATGAATTTCGGGACGGACAATGATAATGCCAACGGCTAACGCCAGGATGGTGCCAATTTTCATATAGGTGCTGAGGTAGTCGCGCGGCGCCAGCAGCAGCCATACCGGCAAAGCGGCGGCGACAAAACCGTAAACCGCCATCATGACCGACAGCTGGCCGCGGCTGAAGGTAAAGTACGACGCCAGCGCCGATTGCTGGACCCACGGTCCGACAAACACGGCAATGAGGACCAGCGTAACGCCAATCAGCGGGCCTTCGCCAATATGGCCGGGGCGGATGTAGCGGAGGTAGAGGCCGACAAAAATGGCGATGGGAATGGTGGCGGCCACCGTGAAGGTGCCCCAGGAGCTGTCGTAAAGGGCGTTCACCACGGCGATGCCCAGGCCGGCCATAGTTATAATCAAAATAAACAGTACGGCAATACTGGTGGCCAGGCCGGAGGCCTTACTGATTTCCTTCTTGGCGATCTCGGCCACCGACAATCCGTCGTGGCGGATGGAAGCAAAGAGAATGACCATATCGTGGACCGCGCCGGCGACAACGGCGCCGATCAGCAGCCACAGCGTACCCGGCAGATAGCCGAACTGGGCGGCCAGCACCGGGCCGACCAGGGGACCGGCCCCGGCAATTGCCGCAAAGTGATGGCCAAACGTTACCCATTTGTTGGTCGGCACATAATCGCGGCCGTCGTTATGACGAACAGCCGGCGTAGCTCGACCTGGGTCAAGGGCCAGCACTTTAGCCGCCATGAAGGCGCCATAAAAGCGGTACGCCAAAGTTAGAATGAGAGCGGCAATAATGACAAGCGCAATACCGTTCATGTTTCTCCTCCTTTGTATGGTGTAACAAATTTCGACAATTAGCATAATACCAAAAGTTACGGCCACTACGACAGCTAAATCACGTGAACGGAAGAAATTCGGGTTTGACCGGAAATATCTTTCGCCAAACAGAAACGCGGCCAGGATGACGCATAAAAAAACCGGGGCTATTTCAGCCCCAGTATTTCCTTAATCTCTTTTATTTGGCCTTTGCTGACAGGAATTTCCGCGCCGTCCGGACCACCCACCCGCAGCCAGTAGGTGCCTTTAAACCAGGGAATAACCTCCACTACCTTGTCCAGGTTAACAATATAACTCTTGTGCACCCGCACCAAACTGGTCGCTTGCAGCCGTTCCTGCAAGTCCGAAAGCGTCCCTGGGTAGACGGCCTTTCCTTCGCCGGTGACCACCGTGACTGCCCCCGCCTGCATGAAGGCATACAAAATATCGCGGTAATCGATCATAACGATTTTGCCGTTTCGCTCCACCGCCAGCTTTTGGATGTGGGCACGTATAGCCGCCAGTGCTTGGTCAACCCGCTGCGTCGCTGCCGCCCACTCATCAGCACGGTATTTCTGCAGGCGTTCTACCGCGGCCGCTACCCGTTCCTCTTCAAACGGCTTGAGGAGGTAGTCGACGGCGCCAATCTCAAAGGCCTTTACCGCATAATCGTCATAGGCGGTGGCAAAAACGATCAGCGCGTCCGGCACTACCGCCCGCAGCGTGAGCGCCGTTTCCACGCCGCTCATGCCGCGCATTTCTACATCGAGAAAGACCACATCGGGCTGGTGCTCGGCGGCCAGCACCAGGGCGGCCGGCCCGCTGTCGGCTTCGGCAGTAACAACAATCCCCGCCTGGCGGGAGAGTAAAAACTTAAGTTCATCGCGGGCCGGCAATTCATCGTCCACAATTAGCGCTTCAAGCACAGTCATTCACCTCCTCGAGCCCCCTGGGCACCCGCATGGTGACAACGGTGCCGCCCCCCGGCCTGCTTTCCAGGGTCAGGCCGTAAGACGGACCAAACTGTCCCCGCAGCCGTTCGTGAACGTTGATCAGCCCAATGGCTTCATTACCCGGCTGCCGCAGCGGATGGCGACAGGTTAGGTCCATCCCGACACCGTCGTCGGCAATAACGATTTCTAACGCCGCCTCGGGTCCCTCCCGCACGGTAAGCCAGACGCAGCCGCCTTCCGCCTTCGGCCCCAGGCCGTGTTTAATGGCGTTTTCAACCAAAGGCTGAATGGTAAGGGAAGGAATGAGGCAGTTTACCAGATGGGGCGCAATGTCCTCCACGACCTTAAGTTTATGCCCGTGGCGGGCCTGCTCAATGGCCAGGTACGCCCGAACTTGGGTTAATTCCTCGGCGATTGTGATATTGCGTCCTGTTTTGTGGAGGGTATGGCGGAAAATGGTACTCAGCTTCAGCAGTAGTTCCCGGGCAAGGTCAGGATTGGTGCGGATCAAAGAGGTAATAGTGTTGAGGGTATTAAACAGAAAATGGGGATTTATCTGCGCATGCAGCGCTTTTAGTTTGGCTCTGGCCGCCAGCTTGGCCTGTTGGTCGATTTCGGCCAGTTCCAGCTGCGTCGAAAAGAGATGGGCTATTCCCTCGGCGAAAACAATATCGGCGTCCCCGACCGCATTGGCCCGGGTATAATAGAGCTTTAGCGTTCCCACGACCAAGCCGGCCCGCACCAGCGGCACCACGACGGCACTGGCCAGCCGGCAGTCGCCGCAGCGGCAGCCAATTTCCTGGCGGTTGCGGGCAACCCAAATGCGGCCGGTGGCCAATACATGGCGGGTGGCCCGTGTCAGTCCCGCTCCGGGCACAGCATGATGGGCAGCCTCGACGCCCACGAAAGCCAGTACCCGTTCGGTATCGGTGATTGCCACCGCATCATAGCCGGCGGCGGCAAAAATAATCCGGGCCGTTGCCTCAGCCGAATCGGCAGTAAGCCCGCGCCGCAAAAACGGCAAGGTTTTCGTCGCAATTTCCAGCGCTTTGTGCGACTGCTCGGCTCCCACCTTCCGCTGGGCGTCCCTCGCCATTTTCATTATCTGCATGAAGATAGCCAACCCAATGGAGTTTACGACAATCATCGGCAGGGCAATTTCCTGCACCAGCGCCAGCGCGGCGGAAAAGGGCCGGGCCACGAGCAAAATAATCATCATTTGCAGCGTTTCCCCGACCATGCCGGCTGCCAGCGCCAACCACCAGGGAACAGGCCGGGTTAGCCAGCGCCGGTGAATATAGCCGGCAAGGATCCCTTCGCAGATATTAGCCAAGGCACAGGCGCCGGCCGTAAACCCGCCGAGCAAATAGCGATGACCGCCGGCGATCAGGCCGACAGCTACTCCCATCTTCGGCCCGCCAATGAGGCCGGCGGCCATGACGCCGACCACTCGGGAATTGGCCAGCGCATCATTGACCGGAATGCCGGCGTAAGTACCGAGAATACCAATTAACCCAAAGAACAGGGTCAATAATAGCCGGTCCCGACCGGTTACCCGCCGCTGCACCAGACGACGAAAAGTCGCGGTCTGGGCCAAAATGAGGGCCATTGTCACGGCAACGCCCATGCGTTCTATCATTTCCACCAAAAGGATCTCTGTCATGCTTGCACCTCCCCTTCAGAGCATACACCGTATCGGTTACCCGCGGCAAGCATCAAGCTCTGGAAAATCGGAAGTAAATCCCTAACCCGGCAGGATGAGTCCGCCACCAAACCGAATTAAGCACGTAAAATTCGTCCCTCGCAGCTATGCTACTCATGGGGCTTGTCCACTCCGCCCTGGCCCTCGGCCTCTATTTTACCGGCCTGAAAAGCGTCAAAGTACAACATGCCAGCATTCTGTCTTACATTGACCCAGTCAGTGCTTTGTTATACGCCTTGCTGATTTTCGGCGAAAGACCTACAATCACCACCATGCCGGGCGCACATCACAAAGCACCTCCTGCCGGAGGTGCTTTGTTTCAGGAGAAATGCTCGCGCCGCGCCGCGTCGTAGACCAGTTTTTTTGCCGCCACCAGCACGCCCACCAGCAGCCAGAACGACCAGTACATCAGAATAAGCGAATAGCTTAAGGCAAACGGAGCGCCGTAAAGGGCAAAGAGCGGTTTCAGCACTAAAAACCAGGCCGTCATGCCGGAGCCAAGGGCAAAGGTGAAAATGCAGAACGCGGCCAGACAGGGGCTGCTGCGTCTGAGAGCCGATTTACTACCCCGGTCGCCGATGCCCACCAACAAGGCGATGAGGACAACCGCCGCCAAAAACGGTTTGGCAACCAAAAATACGCCGGTAACCTTGGCCAACAATGCTTCCACTCGCGTCACCCCCGCAAAAATATACTACTGTTATATATTGCTAACGCCGCCAATATATGCACAGAAAATTGCATTTATTGCCATTTCGTGCTGGTAAACCGCCGCCACAGGATAAGGCTGCGCACTAAAAAGTCGAGGGCTGTTATCACCCAGGCAGCGGTCACATCATACTGCCATAAGACGATGAACAGATAAATCAGCGGCAGGCGTACCAACCACACGCCGGTAGTTGTCACATACATCGGCCAGCGGGTATCGCCGGCGCCGCGCATCGCCCCGCCCAGGGTATAGGTGATGGCGATGGTGGGCTGCTCAAAGGCGGCGATCATCACACACTGTGCGCCCCAATAAATTACCTCCGGGTCGTTCACAAAGAGGGCCGTAAGCGGCCGGGCAAAAAAGAAAAACATTACGCCCATCATGGTCATACTCAGCGCCGCGATGCGGTTGGTCAGCGCGGCATACTGGACCGCCCGGTGCGGCAAACCGCGTCCGAGGTGCTGGCCCACCAAGGCCATGGCAGCAACCGAAAAGCCAAACCCTGGCATAAACGAAATGGACTCCACCTGTAGGGCGATCTGGTGGGCGGCAAATTGGGTTGCTCCCACGCCGGCAAGCATAAACGTAAAGGCAATCCGGCCGCCCTGCATGGCCAGCTGCTCCAGTCCGGCCGGCAGGCTGATGGCCACGATCCGGGCTATATAGTCGCGCCTGATGATGAACACATGGCGCCACCGCAGGCCGATTTGCCGCACGGCCGCGAGCGCCCCTATCGCCAAAAGGCCGCCTGACGCCTGGGTGAGGCAGGCTGTCCACGCCGCGCCATACGCGCCCAACGGCTGGCCGGCTACACCGAAAATCAGTCCATAGCCGAGGAGGATTGCCAGCACATTATTTATCGCCGTCAGATAAAAAGTCAGCCGCGTCAGGCCAATGGCCCGCAAGACGTTATTGGCCACGGCCATGGCCAAAAACAGCGGCGTGGTAACAAAGGTGATGCGCAATAGTTCCCCGGCCAAGTGCGCAACAGACGCGTCGGCGCTCGTCACCAGAAAAAGATACGGCGCCGCTACAAAACCGATAACTCCCAGAGCCGTACCCAAGACCAGGCCGAGGAGTACCCCCTGGCCGGCCACGCTCCGTACCGCTTCCCAGTTGCCGGCCCCTGCCTCACGGGCGACGATGGCCGCTGCGCCAGTACCGGCTGCGGCGAAAATGATGGACGAAGCCGCCTGAACCATCGTCGACAACCCCACGGCAGACAGGCTAACGGCGCCGAACTGTCCGACCATGGCCGTTGTGACGACACCGACCAGCATGACGCCAAACCCTTCCATGACCACCGGCCAAACAAGCTTTAGGATCCTCTGGCGCATATAATCCGCTGATAATGACATTGCCAATCCCCCGCTTTCACCCCCGTGAAACACCCCGCCCCGAAAAGCGGCAACCGTAAAGATTTTCATGTCAATAAATTAACGCCACGAACAATGGAAATCAACATTATTCCATAACTTTCCACTTACCTCATACCTCATACCTCATACCTCATACTTCATACCGCATACCACTATCCGGAATAGTCCAATTTACTGGCATTAATATCTTTGTGGTATAATAGGGGCGTGTAAAAAACAAAAAAGTTGGTGAAACAATGCAACTTGCCGAAATTCCCGCTTTCATCGCCCGTGAACTGGGCGTGAGACCGCAGCAAGTAGAAGCCGCCATAAAATTATTAGACGATGGCAATACCGTTCCCTTTATCGCCCGCTACCGCAAAGAAGCAACCGGCGAACTTAACGAAGAACAAATTCGGACGGTTATGGACCGGATGCAGTACCTGCGCAACCTGGTAAAGCGTCAGGAAGAGGTGATGGCCAGCATTGCCGAGCAGGGCAAACTGACCCCTGAGCTGGCCGCTGCCATCACCGCCGCCACCAAGCTGCAGGAAGTGGAAGACCTGTACCTCCCCTTCCGCCCGAAAAAACGCACCCGCGCCCAGATTGCGCGCGAGCGCGGCCTCGAACCGCTCGCGGAAATTATGTTGGCCCAGGAAATGACGGACGGTGATCCGCTCGCCGTAGCCGCTAATTATGTCGACCCGGCCAAGGACGTACCGGACGCCGACGCCGCGCTGGCCGGCGCCATGGACATCATCGCCGAATGGATAAGCGAACGGGCCGACTTCCGGGCCTTCTTGCGCAAAGAGCTATGGGACAAGGCGGAAATCGTCACCTCCCTGGCGGTTGATGAAGCAGCCGGTAAGGAGTTCCTGAACTATAAGGAATACCGCGAACCGGTCAAACGCATGCCGTCCCACCGTATTTTAGCCGTAAACCGCGGCGAAGCAAAGGATATTTTGAAAGTCGACCTGGTTGCCCCCCATGAGGCAAACATCGCGCGCATTACCAATGAAGTGGTCACCAGGCCGTCGCTCTTCGCCGACCACCTCCGCGCCGCCATTACCGACGGTTACAAGCGACTCTTGTTTCCCGCCCTGGAACGGGAAATCCGCGCGCTGCTAACCGAAAACGCCGAAAAACAGGCCATTCGCGTCTTTGCCCTCAACCTCCGCCAACTCCTGCTACAACCGCCCCTGGCCGGCCACACCGTCATGGGGCTTGACCCGGGCTACCGCACCGGTTGCAAAATGGCGGTGGTCAGCCCCACCGGCACGGTGCTCGCCACCGGCACCTTATATCTAACGCACAGCGACGCTCAGCGGGAACGGGCAGCGAAAGAGGCGCTGGCTACAATCGCCAACTACGGCGTCACCCTCATTGCCATCGGCAACGGTACCGCGTCCTATGAAACCGAGGAATTCGTCGCCCGTCTCATCAACGACCACCAATTGAATCTTCATTACCTCATTGTCAACGAAGCCGGCGCCTCGGTGTATTCGGCGTCAAAACTGGCCAAGGACGAATTGCCTGATCTTGATGTTTCATTGCGCGGCGCCGTATCTATCGCCCGCCGCGTGCAAGATCCGCTGGCCGAACTGGTCAAGATCGATCCCAAATCAATCGGCGTCGGCCAGTACCAGCATGATGTCAACCAAAAAGAACTGGCCAGCGCCCTCACCGCCGTTGTCGAGTCTTGTGTCAACCATGTGGGCGTCGAGCTTAACACTGCTTCGCCCGCCCTGCTGCAGTATGTTGCCGGCATCAATGCGAGCGTGGCCAAAAACATTGTTGCTTTTCGCGACGCCAACGGACCCTTCCGCAGCCGGGATCAGCTCCGGAAAGTCCCCCGTCTCGGACCGGCGGCCTTCACCCAATGCGCCGGCTTTTTGCGAATCAAGGGCGGCGTCAACCCCTTGGACAATACGCCGGTACATCCCGAGTCTTATCCTATCGCCGAAGCGGTCTTGGCGAAATTGGGCTTTTCTGTGGCCGACCTGACCGACCGCCAGCGGCTGCGCGCCTTGCAGAGCCAGCTGGCCAAAGCCGATGCCGGCCGGTTAGCCGCCGACCTTGGCGCCGGCGAACCAACCGTGCGGGACATCCTTGCCGCCCTGGCCAAGCCGGGCCGCGACCCGCGCGAGGAACTGCCACCGCCGCTGACGCGCAAAAATATTGTCAAACTCTCGGACATTGCCCCCGGTACCCTGGTTAAAGGTACGGTACATAATGTCACCGACTTCGGTGTTTTTGTCGACATCGGCCTCAAGACCAACGGTCTCATTCACCGCTCCGAACTTAGTCATAAGCCCTTTCGCCATCCCCTTGACATCGTCGCCGTCGGCGACATCGTCGAATGCATAGTCCTCAGCGTCGATGAGGCGCGCGGCCGCATTGCCCTCAGCCTCAAGCAAGCCCCAAAATAGCCAGGCGTACCAAAGCCGGGACATAGGCCCCGGCTTTTCGTTATATTCCCGGATGGTAACGCAGCCACCGATCCGTCAGTTTGGCCGCATCGTACCGCGTCTCCATGTCCACCGGCAGCTCGCCCCATACGGCGTCCCGCTCTTCTAATAGCTGTTGCAGGGCAGTCAGCAGTTCGTCCGGCTGGGTGAAGTCGATGTCCTGCGCCAACAGGGCCGTCAAAAACTCACTTACACCGTCCATCCCGAAGGACGGCACTTCCATGGCGACGACCGTCCAGTAATCTTCGTCTTCGTCCAGCACAAAGACAATATCAGGATAACTGCGGTTGGTCGGGTCGGGTAGAATGAGTTCGCCGTCGTCGCAGTCGGCCTCGAAGGACGGCACACTGCGCAGGTACACCTCGACTACCGGCACATCGCCATCGTATTCGACGCGGTAACAGCCGTTCAAGCCGACATATTTGTGAAAACCGGGATACCGTTTGGCCATTCTTCACAACTCCTTTCATACCGCTTCAAGTTTAGTGTCTGCCAAACGGCAGATTATCATGCCCTACAAAAATTAACACCGGCTGCCCTTTCCGCAACCGGTGTTAATTTTATTTTTCCTCAATATTCATTCCATCCGCATAACGGCAAAGGGGTCCGCACCGTACACTTCGTCCGCAACCGCGTTATACAGCTCGTCCGCCGCGGTGCGCAAAATATGAATTTGGCCTTTTAGGGCCGCGACTACCGTGTGGTCCCGCAAGGCCGGTAAATTAATGGCCGTATTTAGGAGCGCAGCCATCACTGCGTTATAACTTAAGAGCACGCCAATCATAAGGTCGCTGACCACATGGGCGTTGATTTTCCCCAGCAGTGCCCTGCCAATTTCCAGGCTTTCCAGTGCAGCCCGGGCCACTTCCACAGGCACCTCCGCCGCCTGCCGCATCGCTTGCTGGATTTGGGCCGCCCGCGCCTCTTTCTCCTCCGCTGTCGCCTTCGGCAGCCCATAGGCCGCCATTACCGCCGAAAAAGCGTCAGCGTCACGGTCAATGAGCTCTTCCAGTTTTTTATGTAATCCTGCCAAGACTTTTTGCCGATCGGCAAGCATGTCGGCGTACGCCGCTAAATCCGGACGCCCCAGCGAAAGATTCACCGCCATTTCGAGCAAGCTTACGCCTAAGAGGCCGGACACCGCGGCAGCGCTGCCACCGCCCGGCGCCGGCTGACGCGACGCCAGCCGCGCGGCAAATTCATGGATTGATAGTTCTGCAAGCAATTACATCCCCTCTTTCAAGATTTAGCTACATCTCTTCCTCTCGTTAAAAGTCCATAGGGACCGCCTATTCAATTATTTTATCAGACTTTGCCAAACAAATATACCGCCAGCGTGTCAAGACTTCAATATATGGACGCTTTCGGGCCTTATCAGGAGAGCCGCCCGGTCGCCGGCCTGAAAGACGGCCTTTTGGACCGGATCATAATCTATGACGGTCAGGCTTTGGCCGCCGGCAGTAATTTTATAATCCTGATAAGCCCCCATGAACACCGAGGCCGTAACTTGCACGGCAAGCGGCCCTTCCGCGGCCAGCCGGAGCGTTTCCGGCCGCAGGACCACGCTCACCGGTTCGCCTGGACTGAGCACGAGGTCGGTCGCGACCGCGAAAGCCTGGCCGAGGAAGCGGACGGTGGCCGTCCCGTCGCCGACGGCGACGACCTCGCCGGCCAGGATGTTGGCCATGCCGATGAAATCGGCGACAAACTTGGTCCGCGGCCGTGTGTAAATTTCAAAGGGCGAGCCGATCTGTTCGATATTCCCTTGGTTCATAATGACAATCCGGTCAGACATGCTCATGGCCTCAGACTGGTCATGGGTCACATAAATACTGGTAATGCCGATATCGCGTTGAATCCGCCGGATTTCACCACGCATGTGCACCCTGAGCTTGGCGTCCAGGTTAGACAGCGGTTCATCGAACAGCAGGACGGACGGTTCCATCACCAGCGACCGGGCCAAGGCCACCCGCTGCTGTTGGCCGCCGGAAAGCTGGTTGGGATAGCGCCCTTCCAGGCCGGTAAGGCCTACTAATTCAAGAATGTGGCTGACTTTGGCGCGGATGTCGCTGTCTTTCATTTTTTTGATGCGCAGACCGTAGGCGATATTTTCAAAGATGGTGAGATGAGGAAACAGCGCGTAGCTCTGGAACACCATCGCCGTGTCGCGTTTATCCGGGGTAAGGCGGGTTACTTCCTCGCCGCCAATGTAAATATTGCCGCTCGTCGGTGTTTCGAAGCCGGCGATCATGCGCAGAATAGTCGTTTTGCCGCAGCCGGACGGCCCCAGCAGGGTAACAAACTCACCCGCCGCGACGTCAAGCGTTACATCGTTAACGGCCAGGACGCCGCGCCCGGCAGCGCCGTTATACCGTTTCACCAGATTTTGCAGGCGAACGCTTTTCGAATTTTTCAATTTGGTTTCCCCCTCAAAACTTTACACACCCTCGACATTTATTCCCATGCGATTGAACACGAACTTAAGCATGCCCGTTACTGCCAGGACAATGACAATGAGAACGGTGGAATAGGCCGCCGCTACCCCCAACCGCCCGACATCGACCTGGGACATGATGGCTACCGTCAGCAGGTTGTAGCTGGCCGAAACCAGGAAAATAACGGCGCTGACTGCCGTCATGCTGCGGACGAAACTGTAAACCAAGCCGCTGAAAAAGGCCGACTTAATCAGGGGAATAGTAATCGAAGTAAACACTTTGAACGAGTTGGCGCCAAGGTCTTGGGCCGCTTCCTCGATGGACGGGTCAATCTGCTGCAGGGATGCTACGCCGGCGCGGATACCGACCGGCATGTTACGGAAAATAAAGGCAATAAGAATGATGGTTGCCGTACCGGTAAGAACCAGTGGCGGTTCGTTATAGGCCAGCACGTAGCCCATGCCAATGACGGTGCCGGGGACGGCCATCGACAGCATCGAAATAAACTCGATTGCCTTACGGCCGAAAAAGCGCTTGCGCACGATGAGAAAGGCGATAATCATGCTCAGGATGCCGGTCATGGGCATGGACAACAGCGAAAGATACGTGGTGTCAAGAATGGGTTTTAACCCCAAAGAAAAGATATATTCATAATGCTTCAGTGTCGGCGTATAGTCGATACCCCACAGGTTGGTAAACGAACCGTAAGGAATAAGAATGTAGAGCACCAGGACGAACAGGCTGACCAAAAAGCAGGGCAGACCAATCAGCCAGTTCAGGGTACGGTCGGCGACCAGTTCGCGCTGGCGGGACGGCTTGCCGGTAACGGTAACATATGACCTTTCCCCAACCCAGTATTTCTGAACAATAAACATGAGGACCGAAAGGCTGAGCAGCACCGTCGCCAGCGCCGTACCGCCCTTGATATCGTAGTTTCCCATGGCCTGGAGATAAATCTTCGCGGCCAGGGTGGTGAAATTGCCGCCAATAACCATGGCATTGCCAAAATCGGCCACCGTTTGAATAAACACCAGTAAAAAGGCATTGGCGATACCGGGCGTAAGCAGCGGCAGGATAATGGTCCGAAAAATATGCCAGCGGGAAGCGCCCATGTTGCGGGCCGCCTCCTCATAAGACGGGTCGATTTGTCGCATCAAGCCGGCCAGCACGAGATAGGCAATAGGAAAAAAAGTGAGAACCTGCACAACCACCAGGCCGGTAAAGCCGTACACGTTGGCATCCTTGATGCCCAGCAGGCTGTAAGTAATAAAGCCCCGCTGACCGAACAACATGATGAAGGACATAGCCAGGGCAAAGGGCGGCGAAATGATGGGCAGAAAGGCCAAAATGTTGAACAGGCGTTTAAAAGGAATATTAAGAAACGCATCGGCGTAAGCGAACAAAAAGCCCACCACCGTGGCGAAAAAGCCGACGACCACTCCTGCCGTCACGGTGTTAACAAGTACGCGGACGTTTTCGTCCTGCCGGAAAACATCACGGTAATATTGAAGCGTCAGGCCGCCTTCCGCCGTCACAATCCCCTCTTTGAGCACCGCGTACAGCGGCCAGACGATAAACAAGACCAATGAACAGCTAACGAGAATAATGGTTGCCAATAAAACAGGGTCGTGAATGATTTTGCGCATTGCTCCACCTCACAAGAAGCGGGCGCCTTACCGGGGCGCCCGCTTGGCTGAAAAGACGCGCTAAGTATCCTGCTATTTAAAATTATTTAATGGCATTATTCCATTTTTCGACAAGCTTGCTGCGGTTGGCGCCCGCCCAGTTCAAATCGTAGTTGATCAATTTGGTGTCCTTGATTGCTGCCGCCTGGGACGGTGCTATCGCTTCCGGATTGGTCAGAAACTGATATGACCCGGCTTTTTGGCCGATTTCCTGAGCCTCTTTGGTCAGGCACCAGTCGATGAATTTCTTGGCCGCTGCCTGATCGGGACCGCCTTTGATGATGGCGACGGCGCCAATCTCATAGCCCGTGCCTTCCACCGGCGCAGAAATAACAATATCTTTCATGCCTTCTTCCTTGTATTTGATGGCATCATGCAGGAAGGTCACGCCGACGGTGGCTTCACCCTGGCCGACCATCCGCCCCGGGGCCGTACCGGATTTGGGATAGGTCTTAATCTGGCCATTCAGCTCTTTCATGTATTTCAGGCCTTTTTCCTCGCCCATGAGCTGGACAATGGTGGCCAGCATGGTGTAAGCCGTCCCGGATGAGCCCGGGTTAGCAATGACTACCTGGCCCTTCAGCGCCGGATTAAGCAGATCCTGCCAGCTCTGCGGCACCGGCAAGCCCTTTTCGGCCAGCAGCTTCTGGTTCGAGACAAACCCTAGATAGCCTACGTAGATACCCGTCCAGTATCCCTCGGGATCTTTGTATTTGGCCGGGATCTTGGCGGCATTGGGCGAAACGTATTTTTCCAAAAGCCCGTCTTCTTTAGCCTGAATAAAGCCGTCAGCCGGTCCACCGAACCAGATGCTGGCCTTGGGATTGTTTTTTTCCGCCTTGATGCGGCCCAGGATCTCGCCCGAACTCATGCGCACCGCTTCCACTTTAATGCCGGTCTCTTTCTCAAACTGTTGGACAGCCTTTACCATGTGGTCTTCCATGAGCCCGCAGTAAATGGTCAGTTTCTGCGGCTGAGCGCTTTGCGGCTTGCTGCCGCACCCCGCGGCCAGCGCCACCATCAGGACAATAACCAGTATTGCCGTCACTTTTTTCCACGTCTTGGACACGTCGTGCTCCTCCTTACTGCTTTTCCCTGCCGCGGAAAAGCTAATTATTTCCAGTATTTTTCTAATTCTTTGGCTTTTGGGAAAATCCTGCCGCCCTGCCAAAATAGCAAGACCCGCATTAAGCAAATATCAATCAAAAAAAAATAGCCGGGATTACCCGGCAGTTTGCTCGCAATACTCTTCCTTGACAATCTCGGTGTCCGCGCCATGGACGCCGCACTCGGGGCATACCCAGGTCTGCACCCGCAGCAGCACCTCCCGGCCGTCAAAATTATATTTTTGCAGAGTGTACTTGGACGCCTTGTCAAGATGCTCACACCAAAACTGTTGTTTCACCACTGACTCCTCCCTGCTATATATTAGCGAATCCAAGACCTGATAATATTACCTGCTACTAATATAGTTTTATTATAAATTATTTTATCTAAATTTTCAATATTATCGGCTGGTAATATTATCTATTAATAACTATGCCCCCATTTCCACTATATGCCGTACTCCTCTCCTTCATACCCCGCCGGTGAAAAAGGAAAAGAATGGCGGAAACGAGAAGTAAATTAGTAAATTGCATATAACAGGAGTTATGCGTTATGGATAAGAAGCTGCTCTTCGCCTTGGACATCGGTACGCGCAGTGTCGTCGGCCTGCTTGGGGAACAGGGTGATAATAAAATTAATCTCCTGGCAGTCGAACGCCAGGAGCACTATACCCGCGCCATGCTGGACGGGCAAATCCATGATGTCACCGAGGTGGCTGGCGTTTTGGCCGAAGTAAAAAGCCGTCTGGAGCGGATCGTCAGCCCCTTGCCCAAAGTGGCCGTAGCCGCCGCTGGCCGGGCTCTCAGCACCCTCCGCGTTACCGCCGACCTGGACGTGAGCGGGCGCGGGGCGCTGACGGCAAGTGACGAGCGGGCACTGGAGCTTGCCGGCCTGCAGACGGCACAGCGCAGTTTAGCCACCGCCGACGCTGCGTTCGATCCCACTGCCTACTACTGTGTCGGTTACAGCGTGGTTACCTTTAGCCTGGACGGCAATCCCCTTAAAAGTCTGGTTGGTCAACGGGGAAAACGGGCGGAAATTGAACTCATTGCCACTTTCCTCCCCCGCCAGGTCATCGATTCGTTGCAGTCGGCCGTCCAGGCGGTCGGCCTGGAAATTGCCACCCTTACCTTGGAGCCAATCGCCGCGATCAATGTACTTATCCCGCCCACCATGCGGCACCTCAATCTGGCCCTGGTCGATGTGGGAGCCGGCACTTCTGACGTGGCTATCACCCGGGACGGATCAGTCATCGGTTACGGCATGGTGCCCTGTGCCGGCGACGAGATCACGGAAGCCTTGTCGCAGCAATATCTGCTGGATTTCAATGTTGCCGAACAGGTCAAACGCCAACTTGGTGCTAAAAATAAAAAAGTGACTTTCACCGATGTCCTGGGAATAGAACATAAGGTACCGGCCAAAGAACTGACGGCCAGCCTTGCCCCGGCGGTAGCCGACCTCGCCCAGCTCATCGCCCGCCAGATCCTGGACCTTAACGGCCAGCCGCCGCAGGCCGTGCTCCTCGTTGGCGGCGGGGCCCTCACACCGCTCTTGCCGGCGGCGCTGGCCCAAGCGCTCGATATCCCGGCCGCCCGCGTCGGCATCCGCCGGCCGGACGCCCTTGACGGCTTTACCGCTATTCCGCCGACGCTACAGGCGCCCGACGGTGTGACCCCGCTCGGTATCCTTAAGCTGGCCGGCAGCGGCACGCTGCATTTCGCCAACATTTCCCTAAACGGCCAGCCGCTCCGCCTTTTCAACTTCGGCAAACTGACCGTCACCGATGCCCTCCTCGCCGCCGGTATCGATGCCCGCAGCCTCCACGGCCGGCCGGGCCTGGGGATTACCGTGCGGATAAATGGCGAAACCAAATTTTTCCCCGGCAGTCACGGCCAGCCGGGAAGCGTCGTCATCAACGGCCAGCCGGCCGGCTTCGACCACCCCCTGCAGGATGGCGATGTCATTACCGTCATAAAAGGCAGGGATGGCGCCACGCCCCGACCGCGCGTGGCTGATGTCGCCCCCTTGCCCCAGCCGTTTACCGTTATCGTCGATGGCGAACCGGTTACCGTCGCGCCGCTTGTCACCGTTAACGGCAACCCGGCTGATGCCGCTACCTTACTTGCCGACCGCAGCGAGGTAACCTGCCGCTTACCGGATACGCTGGGTGAAGTGCTTGCGCAGCTTGGTCGGACCGCAGGCCCTGTTCATTTTACCTATACCGTCAATGGCCATGAGCGCACCTACCGTCAGTGGCCGCGCTACCTCATCAATGGGCGGGAGGCCGGTCCCGATTGGCCGGTAAAGCCCGGCGACGTCATCACCGCGCCACCGCCCGTACCGCCTACCCTGGCCCAGTTACTTGGCCTGGCCGGCCTTACCGACGAATTCATCACCGTTACCTTTAACGGTGAGCCCTGCCAGGTGCCGCTCAGGCGCCTGACGCTTACCCTCAATGGCCGCCCGGCCGACCCTGGGGAAACCGCACCTACCGGCAGCGAAATTGAGTTTAGCTTAAGCGAACAGCCGCCGACGGTCAGCGATGTCCTCCTGGCCGCCGCTTTCAATCCCCGGGCCCTGCGCAACGTTATTCGCATCGACCTTTTGCTCAACGGCCAGGCGGCCGAATACACTACCCCGGTAAAAAAGGGGGACTGGATCGATGTCATCGCCATCACCGATACAAAGTAGCAAAACCGCCGGCAAATGGCTGGCAGTAATCCTGCTGCCACTACTAATATTTTTGCTGTCGGCCGGCGTCGGGTTGGCCGCGCCTTTTCGGGCATACGTCGCCCTAACCGTATGGGCCATTCTCTCCTGGGCCCTGTCACTCATGCCGGAAGCCTTCGTTGGCAGCCTGCTGCCGGTACTGTATATTGTTGCCGGTGTGGCCAAACCCGCGGCCGCCTTCGCCCCCTGGCTTACCAACGTACCCTGGACCAGCATGGGCGGCCTGATCCTGGGCGCCGTGCTTCTCGCGAGCGGTCTGGCCAAACGCATCGCCTACTGGTCTATCTTACGGACCGGCGCATCTTATTACCGTACCCTGGCCGGTTTGATGTTGGCCGGCATCATCCTTGGTCCCCTTATTCCGTCCGCCTTGGGCAAGATGTCGATTTTTTGCCCGCTGGCCATCGGCATCTGCCAGGCGCTAAATCTGCCGCCTAAGTCGCGGGCGGCCACGGCCGTCATGGCCACCGCCTTTTTTGCCGTCGCCGGTCCGACCGTGACCTATCTGACCGGCGGCATTCATATCATCATGGCGATGAGCCTGGTATCCGGCGTCCTGCAAACACCGGTCAGCTGGTCCCAGTACGCCGTTTATAACTTCATTCCCGGCGTGATTTATTCCGGCCTTACTCTTAGCCTGGTAGCCCTGCTGCTGCGGCCGGAGCGTTCCATTGACACCGCGGAAGTTATCCGCCTGCAATACAAAAACCTTGGGCCGCCGACGGCCACCGAAAAAAAGGCAGCCGTCGTCCTAGCCGTCACCCTGGTTCTCTTGTCCACCGATACGCTCCACCATATTGACCCTGGCTGGCTGCTGCTCCTGGTCGCCGCCGTGCTTTTTCTCCCCGGCGTTAAGCTAATGGACAAGGAAAAATTCAGCAAAATTGACTTTTCGGTTATCCTCTTTATTGCCGGCGCCATGTCCATTGGCTCGGTTGCCGGCGCCCTTGGCGCCGGGCGCTGGTTTTCCGGCCTTATCATGCCACTGCTCGGCGCCGCGTCGGCGCCGGCTATGTTGCTTTCCGTTTATGCCGTCGGCGCCACTCTCACCCTGTTTCTCACTCCTATCGCCGGCCTTGCTACCTTTACCGGGCCGCTTACGGAAACAGCCCTGGCGCTTGGCCTAAACCCTTTTCCCGTTATCTACAGCCTGATTTACGGCATGGACCAGTATATTTTCCCCTATCAATACGGGGTGCTGATGTTGGCGTTCAGCTACGGCTATATGTCTTGGCCGCTGATGGCCCGCGTTTTTGCCGCCAAAATGGCACTGACGCCTCTGTTTTTGCTCTTTATCGCCCAGGCCTACTGGCGCTGGCTGGGCCTGTTGCCGTAAAACAGCCGTTTATATCCGCAAAAACATTAAAGCAGCGTAAGCCTTGATGGCGTCACGCTGCTTTTTCTCTGCCGGCGCTATTCGCGCAGAAGATTATATACTTTGGCGGCGATATTGGCAATATAATCGCTCTTAGAATCGGCGCTGGCCGGCGACGAGGTATAAACACTGATAAGAATCCGGTTTTTGCCGTCGTCGACAATCCCCACGTCGCACAGCACATCATCCAGTTCGCCCACTTTGTGCATCACCGGGGTGAGCATGTAGCGGGGAATTTCCTCGGTAAAAATGGTACGGCCTAGCGCATCCAAAAGCTGCTCCGAAGTCCGTTTGCCCAAATATTTTTTGCGGTAAATCGTCTCCATTACCGTCGCCATCTCTTTTGGGGTAGTTACGCTGTGGTAATTATACCGCTGAAACGCCCGGTCATCATGGATCATTGTTTTCTTCAGACGCAGGTCTTTGAGTGTGCGGGCCAGCGCCGCCGGCATTTTTTCTTCAAATTCATTGAGCAAGTTATAAAACGCTTCATTGTCGCTGACGGTGATCATTTTTTCAATATCATCGTCATAAACGGTGCGCGCGTCGGCGTCGGCAGCCGGATATAGGTACTTATAAGCGGCCACCGCAACAACCAGTTTGCTGGTTGAAGCCGTAGGGAAGACAACGTCGGGGCGGTAGGCATAAGTCTTCCCGGTTTTGAGATTTTTGGCGTAAATACCGATACTGCCTTCAAAAGTATTGGCATAGGCCGTAACTTCTTTGGCGGTCGGTCTTGGCGCGCCAAAAACGGTCGCATTGGCAAGCACCATCGTGATGCCCAGGATGATTGCAATTAGCCATTTTTTCATGGTTTCACCTGTTTGGATTATTGTATCAGTCTGGCCAGCTTCTCGGGCTGCAACAAGATGAGGATATCGCCGTCAAAGTCAATCAGGCGGTCTTTCTTCAGGGCGCTGAGGGTACGGGTGACCGTCTCCCGCGTCGTTCCTACCAGGCTGGCCAAATCTTGCCGCGACAGGCCAAGGTCGACTTCAATGCCCCGCGCCGTCCTCCGGCCGTGCTGCTTGCCCAGCCTGAGCAGCGTTTCGGCCGTACGGGCCGTCACATCATTAAGCGCCAGGTTTTTAATCTTCTGCTGGGCGTAAAGCAGGCGCTGGCTAAGGGCTTTAATCAGCTGCAGTGCCAGGCGGTTGTTATTCAGTACCAAGCGCTCCAGTTCGGTGTTCTTGATTATGCCGACCCGCGCGTCCTCGGCAGCGATGGCCGTAGCCGGGTAAGGCCGGTTGTTGAAAAGCAGCACCTCGGCGAACAGGTCGCCGGGCCCCAGAATATGAATGATATGTTCCCGGCCATCGTCCGTCATCTTAACGATTTTGACTTTGCCGCTTTTGACAAAGTGAAAACCTTCGCCCGGTTCGCCCTCCATAAAGATGACCATGCCCTTGCGATAGAGCCGCTCGGTGGTGAGGTTGTGGATCTCGGCCAGCTGCCGGTCGGACAGGTCAGCAAAAATCGGCAGTTTTTTCAAGTGTTCAATCGAGTCCATAACCCGCCTCCTTATGCGCTGTAGGCAGCCACTTTTTACTTTCTACTTTTTTCCGTTCTTATAATATTCCTCCACCTTGGCAAAGGCGCGGGCGCTGGCGGCGATGGTGGCCGCGATGTCATCGTCCGAGTGCGCTGCCGACATGAAGGCGGCCTCGAACTGGGACGGCGCAAGATACACGCCTTGCTCCAGCATGGCGTGGAAGAAGGTGTTGAAGGCGCCCACATCGGACTGTTTGGCGCTGTCATAGTCATAGACCGGCTTGTCGCTGAAGAACAGGCAGAACATGGAGCCGATTTGGTGGAACTGGAGGTTAAAACCGAACTTCTCCGCCTGGGCCTTGAGGCCGGCGCACAGCGTTTGCGTCTTTTCGGTCAGCTTTTGATACATGTCCGGCGTTTCGGCCAAAATTTTGAGCGTTGTCAGACCGGCGGTCATGGCCAGCGGGTTACCGCTGAGGGTACCGGCCTGGTACACCGGGCCCGCCGGGGCGATGAGTTCCATGATATCTCGCCGGCCGCCGTAAGCGCCGACCGGCAGGCCGCCACCGATGACCTTGCCGAGAGTGGTCAAGTCAGGCGTAATCTTGTAGTACGCCTGGGCGCCGCCGTAAGCGACGCGGAAGCCGGACATGACTTCGTCAAAAATGAGGAGGGCGCCGTACTCTTGGGTAATGCGGCGCACCGCGGCCAGATACCCTTCGCGCGGAAGAATGAGGCCCATGTTGCCGGGTACCGGCTCGATGATAACCGCGGCGATATCCTCGCCCGTTTGCCGGAAGACTTGTTCCAGCCCTTCGACATCATTATACGCCACCGTGATCGTATTGCCGGCGATGCTTTCCGGCACACCGGGGCTGTCCGGGACGCCAAGTGTCGTGGCCCCCGATCCGGCCTTAACCAGCAGACTGTCATGGTGGCCATGGTAGCACCCGGCAAACTTGACGATTTTATTGCGCTTGGTATAGGCCCGCGCCAGCCGGAGAGCGCTCATAGTCGCCTCGGTACCGGAGTTGACCATGCGGACAAGTTCCATGGACGGCACCGCCTGCCGGATCATCTTGGCCAGTTCGGTCTCCAGCAAGGTTGGCGCGCCGTAGCTGGTGCCCCGCATCAGGGCGTCGCGCAGCGCCTCGGTCACCGCCGGATGGGCGTGCCCGAGAATCATTGGGCCCCATGAACCGACATAGTCAATATATTCATTGCCGTCAATGTCGTACAGGCGGCTGCCGGCGGCGCCGGCGATAAAAGGCGGCGTCCCGCCGACCCCCCGAAACGATCGCACCGGGCTGTTCACCCCGCCGGGAATATACTCTTTGGCCTCGGCAAACGCCCGGGCTGATTTTTCCAAACTGAAAGCCACGGCCCTTTCCCTCCTTACTCGCCTTTTAGCCAGCGCACGGCGTCCAAGGCGTGGTAAGTAATAATGATATCCGCGCCGGCCCGCTTCATGCCCAGCAGCAGTTCCAGGACGACGCGCCGTTCGTCAATCCAGCCCTTGGCAGCCGCGGCCTTGACCATGGCGTATTCGCCGCTCACATTATAGCAGGCCACCGGCAGGTCGAAACTATCCGTGACCTGGCGAATGATATCGAGATAAGCCAAAGCCGGTTTAACCATGACAATATCGGCGCCCTCATCAACGTCCAGCGCTACTTCCCGGAGCGCTTCCCGGGCGTTGGCCGGATCCATCTGATAGGTACGGCGGTCGCCGAACTGGGGCGCCGAATTGGCGGCGTCGCGGAAGGGACCGTAGAACGCCGACGCGTATTTCGCCGCATAAGACATGACCGACACCTCACTGAAGCCGGCGCCGTCAAGCGCATCGCGAATCGCCCGCACCCGGCCGTCCATCATATCCGAGGGCGCCACCATGTCGGCGCCGGCCTCGGCGTGGCTGAGAGCCACCCGGGCCAGAAGCTCCAACGTAGAATCATTGTCGATGCGCCCGTCCCGCACCAGGCCGCAGTGGCCATGGTCGGTATACTGGCAGAGACAGACGTCGCTGATCACCACCAGGTCGGGCAGCGCCTGTTTGATGCGGCGGATGGCCTGCTGGACAGGGCTCGTGGCATCCCAGGCGCTGGACCCTTGCCCATCTTTGTATTCCGGCAGCCCAAAAACCAGTACGGCCGGAATGCCCAGGGTATAAGCTTCGCGTGCCGCCGCCACGACCATATCGGGCGAAAGATGATAATTGCCCGGCAGGGACGGTATTTCGCGTTTCACATTGTCGCCAGGCACCACAAACAGCGGGTACACAAAGTCGCCGGCGTTTAGTTCGGTCTCGCGCACCAGGCGGCGGATGCCTTCAGATACGCGCAGACGGCGCGGCCGGATGAACGGGTTAGTCATGGTACTCCCCCCTGTAATACTGGAGAATGCTTTCGATCAGCCCGGAAATCGTATACTCTTTGGCAATGATGGCGGGCGTCAGGCCTTGCTCGACGCAGGTAGCGGCAGTAATGGGGCCGATGCAGGCAATTTTGGCCTTGCCGGCCAGCGCCGCTCCCTCCCGGCCCAAGAGGCTGAGCAGATTAGTGACCGTAGACGAACTGGTAAACGTAATAAGGTCGATTTCCCCGGCTGCCAGCTGCTCCGCCAGGGCCGCGCCGTCCGTATCACCGGTGACGGTACGGTAGGCGGGCACGACCTCGACCTGGGCCCCCATCTCGGTCAGTTTTTCCGGCAGTACGTCGCGGGCGACCAGGGCCCGTGGGATAAGGACGCGCATGCCGGGGGCAATTTCGCCGGCCAGAGCGCTGACCACTCCCTCGGCCACAAACTGGACCGGCACGATATCGGCCCGGATGCCGTGAGCCTGCAAGCGGTCGGCCGTTACAGCGCCGATGGCGGCTATTTTCACCCCGGCCAGGACGCGGCTGTCCAGACCGGCGGCATCCAGGCGGGCAAAGAAGGCGTCCACCCCATTGACACTCGTAAAAATCAGCCAGTGATATGTAGCCAGCTCGGCAATGGCCCTGTCCAGCGGCTCATAACTCTCCGGCGGCACGATCTTAATGGCGGGCGCCTCAACCACCCGGGCGCCAAGTTCTTCCAGCCGGGACGTCAGCTGGCTGGCCTGTTCCCGGGCTCGGGTGACGAGCACTTTCTTCCCGAAGAGCGGTTTATTGTCAAACCAGGCGAGTTTGTCCCGCAGCGTGGCCACATGCCCCACCAGGAAAATAGCCGGTGGCGTTAGCCCAGCGGCAGCCACGTCGGCGGCCGCCTGGCCCAGCGTGGTGGTTAGCACACGCTGCTCCGGCTTGGTACCCCAGCGGATGACGGCGGCCGGGGTATCGGCCGGCCGGCCGTTTTCGATCAATTTCGCCGTGATCTGGGGCAGGTTTTCTACCCCCATAAGAAAGACAAGCGTATCAGCGCCGGTGGCCAATTTATCCCAGCGAATGGTAGACTCCGGTTTGGTCGGGTCTTCGTGGCCGGTAACAACGGCAAAAGAGGTGGCGATCCCGCGGTGGGTCACCGGGATGCCGGCATAAGCCGGCACGGCGATGGCCGAGGTAATGCCAGGCACTACTTCAAAGGGCACACCGCTTGCTACCAGCGCCAGCGCTTCTTCGCCGCCGCGGCCGAACACAAAGGGGTCGCCGCCCTTAAGGCGTACTACGGTTTTCCCTTCCTTCGCTTTGTCAACCAACAGCCGGTTAATGTCTTCCTGGCGCATGGTGTGATCGCTTGACGCCTTGCCCACATAAATCAGTTCCGCGTCCGTCCGGGCAGCGCTCAGCAGCCGGTCGTCAGCCAGCCGGTCATAGACAATGGTGTCGGCCTTCCCAATACACTCCAGGGCCTTCACGGTAATCAGTTTATAATCGCCCGGACCGGCGCCTACTAAATATACAAAACCTTGCATTAGCGGTTATTGCCTCCCCCTGCTGTTGGTCGCGCAAATAAGCCGGCCAGAATCTGCCGTCCGCCGGTTACATACATGTGTTGGGCCAGTTTGCGCCCCAAATCCTCCGCTGCCGCCGGCGCGCCGCAGATGCGGTCCTTCAGCGCCGCCGCGCCGTCAACCGACAAGATGACGGCGTCCAGAACCAGCTCACCGTTTTCCACCCGGCCATAAACGCCGATGGGAACCTGACAGCCCCCTTCCAGTTCATTAAGGAAGGCCCGCTCGGCCGTTACGGCGGCCGCGGTATCTTCGTCGTGCAGAAAGGCGACAAGGGCCAGCACTTCCGCATCATCGCTGCGGGCTTCAACGGCGAGGGCGCCCTGGCCCACGGCCGGCAGGCAGATGTCAGGCGGTAGCTGCTGGGTAATACGGTCGTCCCAGCCCAACCGTTTAAGACCGGCTTGGGCCAGCACAATGGCGTCCAGTTCCTCTGTTTCCAGCTTACGGAGCCGCGTATCGAGGTTGCCGCGCAGGTCGCATACCGTCAAGTCAGGGCGGTAATTTAACAATTGCGCCCGGCGCCGCAGGGAAGAAGTCCCCACTTTCGCGCCATGCGGCAGTCTGTCCAGCGTGCCGTACTTCGGGCTGATCAGCGCGTCAAAGGGTTCTTCCCGTTCGGTAATCGCCGCCAGCGTAAGCCCTTGCGGCAGCTCGGTCGGCATATCTTTAAGGCTGTGGACGGCAAGGTCGACTTCGCCGCGCAGCATGGCAACCTCGATTTCTTTCGTAAACAGCCCTTTGCCGCCGATCTTGGCCAACGGCACATCCAGAATTTTATCGCCGGTAGTGACAATATGCTTGAGGGTCACTTCCAGCCCGGGGTGGTACTGGCACAGGCGGTGGGCGATGTAATTGGCCTGCCACAAGGCCAGCTTACTGCCCCGCGTACCGATGACAAGTTTGTTTTTCACAGGCAGCTTCCTCTCCTATGTCATCAACTTTAAACAATTTGCGTACCGCGTCCAGGTAATACGGCTCTTTATCCGTGCCCGCCGCCTCATTGATGCGGGTAATGGGGTCGCGCAGCAGTTTGCGCACCAGCATCCTGGACATATTCTCCAGCACTTTGCGCTCCTCGGGGGTAATGTTTGGCAGCTTGGCCAGCGCGCGCTTTACCTCGCGCCGCCGGATGCACTCCGCCTTGTCGGTCAGGCGGGCCAGGACGGGTCGGTAGGACAGATAGCGGAACCGGTTAACCAGTTCCCCTAGTTCTTCTTCGATGATCGTTTCGGCCGCCTGCGCTTCCAGCTCCCGGCTGCGAATATTCGACTCCACGACGGCTTCCAGGTCGTCAATATTATACAGGCTGACGCCGGCGATGGCCCCTGCTTCGGGTTCCACGTCGCGGGGCACGGCAATATCGATAAAAATAATCGGCCGGCCATGCCGCTTAGGCATTAAATGGGCTACATCCCAGGCGGTGATAATATAATGCGGGGCGCCGGTGGAAGTGATAACAATGTCCGCGTCCACCGCGCTTTTCATAAAGTCTTCAAAGGGAACAGCCACACCGTGAAACCGCTGGGCTAAGCTGACCGCCCGGTCGTAATTGCGGTTAGAAACAAAAACTGTCCTGACCCCGTTGTCAACCAGGTGGCGGGCCGTCAGTTCACTCATTTCGCCGGCGCCGAGAATGAGGACATTGGAGCGGCTGAGGTCGCCGAAGACCTTTTTCGCCAGTTCCACCGCCGCGTAGCTTACCGATACGGCGTTGTAGGCGATGCGGGTCTCGGCGCGCACCCGCTTGCCTACGGCAATAGCGCGGTTAAACAGCGTATTCAGGACAGTGCTCGTCGTGCCGGCGGCGCGGGCAATAGAATAAGCCTTCTTAACCTGGCTGAGAATTTGCCCCTCGCCAATGACGAGCGAATCAAGGCTGGCAGCGACACGGAAGAGGTGGCGGATGCACTCCTCCTCCCGCAGGTAAAAAAGATAATCGTCGCTCTCAATGGCGGCAGCGGCCATATGCTCGAAAAAGTCCCTGAGCACCGGCAGCGCCTCGTCGGCGTCGTCGACCACGGCGTAGAGCTCGGTCCGGTTGCAGGTAGAAAGAATGGCGCACTCATGCACGCCTTCATACTCGTGGATATGGGCCAGCCCCGTCCGGATTTTGTCCTCCGGGAAAGAAAAACATTCGCGCACCGCTACCGGCGCCGTTTTATGGTTCAGCCCTAATACCGCCAATTGCATCTCTGATCTTCTCCTCCGCCTCGTGTAGCTTTCCTGCCTTTACGAGCGCCAGCGCCTCATCATCCAGCGCGCGGCGCCAAAAACATTCCCGCGCCCGCGGCGTAGCCAGCCGCTCCTTCATTTCGTCGCGCAACCGGCCGACCATGGCCAAATACAGGCCGTATTCCGGCCCATACCTCGCTTCCAGTTCCTGTCTGAGCCGCCGGGCCAGCGCCGGGCTTTTGCCGCCGGTGGATACGGTAATTACGAGATCGCCGCGGACAATTTGCGACGGCACGGTAAAATCGCATAATTCAGGCGCGTCCGCGACATTGACCAGGGCGCCTTTGGCCCGCCCTTCCTCGGCCGCCTGCCGGTTAACGTCCGGGTCATCAGTGGCGCAAATGACGATAAAAAAATTTTCGATGGCTCCCGGCCAATATGGACGCTCTATATGGGTAATCTGCCCGGCCGCAGCCAGCGCGGCGAGCTCAGCCGTTACGGCCGGGCTAACCACAGTCACGGCGGCGCCGGCGGCAAGCAGTGCCAGCACTTTGCGCGCGGCTACGGCCCCGCCGCCGATGACGGCGCACCGCCGACCCGCCAGGTTTAGATTTACGGGATAATAGGGCAAAGCCACCACGTCCTGCGTAAATTGTTAATTATTAAAACATTCGACTATCGCCGCATTTTTCCTTTTTTGCCCTTAGTCGGTTTTACCTTGGGGCGGAACCGGCGGCTGCCGGGACGGAATGCCAAAATAGGCTTCCAACACCCGCCGCACCAGCGGCGCGGCGGCCACCGACCCTTCGCCGCCTTCTTCCACGAGAGCGGCTACGGCGATGGCCGGATTGTCCGCCGGGGCATAACAGGCAAACCACGAATGGGTCGTTTTCCGTCCCGTCTCGGACGACCCGGTTTTACCCGCGACCGGGTAGGGAAAGCCCTGAAACGGCGCGGCCGCCGTTCCCCGGGCGGTAACGGCCGCCAAACCCTGTCTGATAATATTCCACACTTCGGGACGGAGATAAACGGTGTGCAATACCTCGGGCGTAAAAACTTGAACCGGCGTACCGTCCGGAGCCAGAACTTTGTCCACCAGCCGCGGTTTATAGATCACGCCGCCATTGGCCACCGCCATCAGCACCAGAGCCTGCTGCAGCGGCGTGGCGAGATAATACCCCTGGCCGATGGCGGCAATAAGCGTCTCGCCCGGGTACCAGGGCTCGCCGAAATTGGCCTGTTTCCATTCTGCGGTCGGCACAACCCCTTTCGCCTCGCCAGGCAGACCGATCTCCGCCCGCTGCCCGTAGCCGAAAGTAACGGCATAGGCAGCCAGCGTATCCGCCCCCAGCCGGCGGCCAAGCTCATAGAAGACCGGGTCGCTGGACCACGCCAGGGCGTCGACAATGGTCAGCCTGCCCAGCCCCTTAGTATTCCAGCCATAGAACTGCCAGCCATCCAGAACATAAACGCCTTTATCCTCAAAGACTTCCTGCCCGGTGGTCAGACCAGTTTCCAGCGCGGCGGCGGCCGTAACAATTTTAAAGACCGAACCGGGCGGATAAGCGTTTTGAATGGTCCGGTTGGTCAGCGGATTATCCGGATTGTGGATCAGGGCGTTCCAATCGTGGGCACTGATACCGGCGGCAAAGGCATTGGGGTCAAAGGACGGACTGCTGGCCAGCGCCAGCGCCGCGCCGGTCTTGACGTCAAGGACAACTACGGCGCCCCCCTTGGCTGGTTCCCCCAGTTTGCGGCTGGCAGCAATTTGCACTTCCAGCGCTTCCTCGGCCGTCTTTTGCAGATTGGCGTCAAGCGTCAACACCAGGCCGTGTCCCGGGGTAGGCGGCTTAGTGCCCAGTACGGCCACTTCCTCGCCGGCGGCATTGACTTCCACCTGGCGGCCGCCGTCCTCGCCGCGCAGTGTTTCTTCCCAGACCAGTTCGAGTCCGTCCTTCCCGATGAGGTCGGTCATGCTGTAGCCCTTATTCCGCCGGGCTTCATATTCTTCGGCGCTGATCCGCCCCACATACCCGAGCAGATGGGCGGCCAACCTGTTATAAACGTAATGTCGGACCGGGATGGCCTCAATAAAGACCCCCGGCAGATAATATTTACGTTCTTTGATTTTGGCAACAGTGGCTTCATCCACGTCCCGTTTAATCCGCACCGGCGAGTAGGGAGTGTCCTGACTGTCGGCCAGCAGCTTCGCGATTTCGCTTGCGCTTACGCCGGTCAGCTCGGCCAAGAGCGGCGTGGCAACCTGCTCATTGGTATACTCGGCCGGGATGATGGAAACGGCAAAGCTGGGCCGGTTAGCGACCAAGACGGCGCCATTGCGGTCATAGATCGTGCCGCGCGGCGCCTGGGCCGTGATTTGACGGATGCGGTTTTGATCAGCGATTTTTTTATACTGTGCGCCCTGCACAAGCTGCAGCCAGGCCAGGCGCAGCACCAGGCCGCCAATAACGGCGATAATGATGAAAGTTAAGACCCGCATACGGCGCGACAGCTCGATATCATACA
This sequence comes from Sporolituus thermophilus DSM 23256, assembly GCF_900102435.1. NCBI lineage: Bacteria > Bacillati > Bacillota > Negativicutes > Selenomonadales > Sporomusaceae > Thermosinus > Thermosinus thermophilus. Next base: position 36,279 of record NZ_FNBU01000020.1, read on the forward strand.
TTTGGCGATATCTCCTCGGACAAAAAGTTGGCGACGCGTGGGTAGTCACAGGTTATTATGGCATAAAGCGACAAAAAAAATAGCCCTTGCGGGCTGTTAAATGAGGGGTGTATTTAACGTGTGTGAAAATTATAACATGATTTTTCGCCTGAACGCAAGCAGTTTTTGCGAAAAAAATCACTTTTTGCCATAAAAAAAGCGCTGGCGCACCTCGTTTTCAGGATAGGACGCAAAGGGTATACCGGGCGCGACGCATGTCGCGCCAAAAAACGTCCTTTGCGCAACTTTCGCGCTCTTTGTGCACTTCGCGGTTAAAAACTTATACTTTCTAATATAAAAAAATTCGGCCCATTGAGTAAAACCTTGGGCCGGCTACCGCTTATTTTTCAACATAATCCTTGCCTACCAGCACGGTGACCTGGTCGGCCTTGGCGTCGTTTTTGGTGACATGCAGCACATATTTGAAGGGTAAGCTGGTCAACTTGCCCACCACCGCGTTGTCGGTCGTGTAGGAAGTAACGACGGTGTTGGGGGCCGTTTGGCCCGCCGTGGCAATTCCCAACACATCAAATCCCTGACTGCGCAGCACGGCGGCCACCTTGGTGCCCGCGTCCGGCGCGCCGCTGGCATTGACAATCTGGACCTTTAGTTTGGCCGGTGCCGGCGGTTTGGTCGGCTGACCGGACGGCGCGCTCTTTTCCGGCTGTTTTTCCGGCGTCTGCGCCGGCGACACCGCCGCCTGTCTGGGGGGCTGCACCGTTTTTGGCACTTCTACCACTTTCATTTCCCGCGGGATGGACGCTTCATATTCGGCCGCCAGCCGTTTCGCCGCCGCCAGATATTTGTCATCCATGACTATGCCTTGCACCTGGGCGACGTGTTCGCGCAAGGCCACGATATCGGGAAGCCAATAGCTGATGTCATCAATATAGGCCGGCTTGCCGGGCACAATGTCGGTCTTGAGCCCGTGCTTGGCGGCGTCATTGAGGAGCTTAGCCAAGTTAAGCATTTCCGCAGTCGTCATGTCGGTCTTAATGACGGAGTTAACTTCCCGAATAATTGACGGCACGCGGGTAATAACCAAAGGTGACGTAACTTCGTTCAACATGGCCTTGATAAACTTCTGCTGCCGTTCAATACGGCCTAAGTCCCCCTCCGCGTCGCGGTACCGCACGTATTGGATGGCCGTTTTACCATCCATTCGCTGCACGCCCGGTTTCAGGTCAATGACCAGATTATCATAGGGATCTTCGTAGTACATGCGTTTTTCGACATCAATGGTCACGCCGCCTACGGCGTCGACGATTTTATAGAAACCGGCAAAATTGATAAGCACATAGTAATCGATCGGGATGCCTAAGAGTTCCTCCAGCGTCCGCAGCGTAAGCTGGTGACCGCCCTCGGCGTAGGCGTGATTTATTTTATCCCAGCCGTGCCCCGGAGTCTTAACCCGGGTATCCCGGGGAATAGACAGCAGCGCTACATCCTTGCTGTCCGGATCGACGGAAACCACAAACAGCGTGTCCGAGCGGCCGACATCATCGCTGCGTTCATCGACGCCCAGCACGGCTATGTTGATTTTATGGCTGGCCGCAAGCCCTACCGCCCGCTTGGCCTTATTAAACTTACCGCTAAAATATAGATACGAACCGGTCCCGACAGCCAGCGCGAGAAAGAGCGCCAGCAGTACGAATAAAATCCGCTTCGTCTGCTGTTTGCGCTGGGTGGCGAGCCGTCGTTCCAGACGTGAAGTCATAACCGTTTTCTCCCTTCTGCGGCATTTAATAAACAAGCCCCCGTACAGGGGGCTTAGATTAAGTATAGCAGAATATGGACTTGCCAGTCAAGCCAAGCGGGGATGCTATGTTTCCGGACCGCGAATTGGCATGCCGGGTAGCGGAGTATACGAAAGCACCCTGTTAAATGACCGCGGCAGTCAAGCCCCCGACACGACAGAAAATTTCATCATTCGAATATCCTGCAGCCTTCAGCGGCGTAACCACATCGGCTATCAGGTCAGGCACATATGCTTTCAGGGCTTTAAACCGCCCGGCCAAACAGTAGCTTCCCAGCGCTGCCGGTATCATCACTGTCTCTACTGCGCAAACCGGAACCGTTTGCCTACCGTCGTAACGGATCTCGCCATCTCCTTCAATAACTGTAAAAACGTAAAACCGGCTGCCGTCAGCGGTTTCTTCAACCGCTCCGTCAACGTCATACAATTCAACCGCAAAATGCTGCTGAGCAACCAGGTAGGTTTTGGCAGATCCATCGCCGCAGGCAACAACAAGTCCCTCGACCTTGCCCGTTCCATCATGATGACCAAAGTTGGCAACCATAGCGGCTTTATCAATATTAAGCGGCCGTTTGGCGCCGCTCTCGTCGGTTCGGTCATAATCGTAAATTCTGTATGTCATAGTAGAATTTTGCTGAATTTCAGCCACAATAATTCCTTCACCTAAACCATGGATTGTACCGGCCGGTATATAAATGGCGTCTCCGGCAGATACGTCAACATAATTTAACCAGGTTTCTATTTCTTTTGTCTCCACCAGCCGGTAAAGATCGCGCCCGTTAACTCCTGCCTTCAGGTTGTAGACTATTCTGGCTCCCGGCTTCGCCGACAGCACATACCACATTTCACTTTTGCCATAGTCTTCGTTTTCGACCATCCGGGCATACTGATCATTAGGGTGCACCTGAACGGAAAGTCGGTCATTGGCGTCGATCAACTTAACCAGCAGCGGGAATTTTGCTGTCGTTTTCCCTAGCGCTTTATCCCCAAGCGACGCCAAAAATTGAGATAACGGCAAACCTTTGTACTCTCCGTTCGCAATTATGCTTATCCCCTGCGGATGGCACGCTACCTCCCAACTTTCGGCAATTTTCCCGTCCGGCAGCGCTCTTCCCAGCTTTTCTAAGTTACGGCCGCCCCATAAGTAGCTCTTATACATCGGCTCGAACTTGAGCGGATAGAGCATATAATCCCCCCGTCGCCAAACGGCTTGGCATCTTTTGGGTCTTTCAGGCTGCTAATTATTCTCCAGGGCTAGCCGGGCAATCCAATAAGTTATTGTGCTTTCGGCTCCCTGATTTAAATTCAGCCCGCTTTCCGTGATCCCGTCATAACAGCCACCAGATTCACCGTCAATCAGGCTTAACTTCTGCGAGTTCACCCCGTGATACCAGGCAAAGGCCTTTCGTGCCTGCTTAAGATAATCGGGATTTTGCGTAACGGCATGGGCGGCAAGATACGTCAGTACGGTTTCACCCGCTTCAAGCGGCTGCTCATCAAACTCCGCCGCTTGCCGGCCTTTGACCAGCCAGCCTTTACAACCGACCGGCTTAAAATATTCTTCGCGAAAAGTGACTGTTTCCAAAAATGCCAGGCTCTCCTCGGCAATTTCCAGATAGCGAGGCTTTTGCAGGCGCCGGTAAGCGACGAACATGGCCCATGGCAATACGGCATTGCTATAAGTAAGGCTTTCTTCAAACCAGCGCCATTCATTCTCCCGGCATCGTTCGTACTGGTCAGCAAGGCTCTCGGCCAGGCTCTCCGTCAGCCCCTTAGTTTCTTCGGCAATATACCCCAGACCGATTAGCGCGTACGCTTTTGCCCGCGGCCATTTTAGGCTTTGTATGTTTGGCAGGGCCTTGGTCAGCATATAGCGGCAAGCCTTTTTTATGTTGTGCGGCAGATTGTCGCTAACTAGTGCGCGGCCCAAAGCCCAGATACACCGGCCGAAACAGTCTTCCGATCCTTCTTCTTCGATAAACTGACGGGTGTACAGCATAAAGTTTTTAAATTTGCCTTTTTCAGTTTGGGCATTCAGCATAAACGCCGCATACCGGTACGCTAAATCAAGATATTGTCGCTCGCCGTGCCGTTCAAACAGCATTACGGCCATAATCAGCGCCCGCGCATTGTCATCGGTAGTATAACCCTTGGTCGGGTCGGGTACGCCGTATTTTGCGTGCTGCATTATCCCCGTGTCATCGGTAAGGCGGAATATGTGCTTGTCCATCAACCCACCTCAGCCTTCGTTCTTCCTTGCTGCATGATATTTATAAATAACTTCACATACTGCGTAGCAACATTGCCCCATGTCATTGTGCGTCCCAAGAATAAGGTCCGCTTTTCCATCTCCTGTTTTTTGTCGGGGTTAGCGATCACATATTTAATGCATCTCGCCAGGGAGTTGGCATCACGGAATTCGGCGAGCAGGCCCCTCCCCCCGCCGAGCATTTCCTTGGCATAGCTGTACGGCGTAGATACCACTACCCGGCCATAGCCAACAGCATAGGCGAGTGTACCGCTTACCGCCTGGTCCTTACCCAGGTATGGCGTCAGGTATATGTCAGACAACTGCAAATAGTAAATTATTTCCTCTTTGGTAAGATATTTATCCACAAACTTGACATGTTCCTCAATACCTAGGCGTTTAACCATTTCCATCAGCTGCTGGCGGTATTGTTCACCCGATTGCTGTTTGACACAGGGATGAGTTTTGCCCAGTATGAGGTAAATTACATTTTTATAGTCCTGAACAACTTTGGCAACCGCTTCAATGCCATATTCCAGTCCCTTGCCCGGACTAATCAACCCGAATGTGCTGATGACATGGTGATCTTTATAGCCATGTTTTTCTTTAAGTTTTTCGCGCGGTTCCATATTGCGGAAAGGAACGCCATGGTGGATAACCTCGACTTTGCTGCGGTCGATGCCGTAGGTATTCTCTAGTATCTCCAGCGTGTTCCTTGCCATAGTAACTAGTCGCGTGCTCTTGTGACCGAGAACGCGTAAAATGGTAAGCTGCTTTTCTGAAGGGTTAGGCAGTACGGTGTGTAAGGTGGTAACGACCGGCACTTGCAGGTTCTCAACCAGGTCCAGGATATATTCGCCGCACTCGCCGCCAAAAATGCCGTATTCATGCTCAATAACCACCAGCTCAATATCTGAGTGGTTAATCTTGCGGGCAGTTTCCAAATAACTGTTACGGTCGTGCTGCCTAATTTCCATAATAACCTTGTCATCGTAATAATAATCTGAGTTATTTATAGCAATTACCACTGGTTTGATGAGAGGCACAACCGTAGCCATAGCATTCACAAGGTCCTGCGTAAAGGTTGCCAGCCCGCACTCCCGTGGCGGATAAGTACTTAAAAAAGCAATTTTTCTCATTCTGTTCAGTGCAGTCATCTTCATCCACCTCCAAACAAACTCATTTTGCAGTAAATTATTTTTTTATTTACCTTTTATTTACCAGCGAAAAAAAATCTCTGCCGCCATCCTAAAGCAACACCGCAAAAAAGGGCATTGTAGGCGATAAGCGGCAGAGAAGCTGGTTCACGGCTAGCCTCATCGGCACTGCATACGACAATACGTGCCATGCGTTTCTATATCAGGTTGTCTTCCGCTTTCGGTTCAGGGCATCTTTTTATGTATTCAAGTAGATCGCTTAGCGAAGCAGTTGCCAAAGCAATGCACGTATCGGCAGCACCATAGTACATCTTTATTTGGCCCGTTTTTTCGTCCAATATCCAGCCGCATGGAAACACGACGTCGTCGACGTCCCCTTCCCGCTCATAGGGTTCTAACGGGCCAAATACCCATTCATCGCTCCTGCGGAGTACTCGTAAAGGATTTTCCAGATCAAGCAGTGCAAGTCCCAGCCGGTAAATTGCTCCTGCCGCTGTCTGTCTCACACCATGATAAAGTATGAGCCACCCTTCCGGTGTCTCGAGTGGTTGCGGGGAAAGGCCGATTTTATTGCTATCCCACCATCCGCCTCTGCGGGCGTTAATCAGCATCTGGTGGTCGCCCCAATATTTAAGATCATCCGAACACGATACCCAGATATGCGCGCCCGGACCATAGTTGGCCGAAACAGGCCGGTGAATGAGCAGCCATTTACCGTTGAACCGGCGCGGAAAAAGCGCAGCATCTTTGTCATCAGGCGGCATAATGGGTCCAAATCTCTCAAAATTAACAAAATCTTTAGTTAACGCCAAGGATACCAACGGGCCGCCACGGGAATAAGCCGTATACGTGACTGCCCACTTGCCTAACTCTTCAATCCAGGTTATCCTGGGATCTTCAATTCCCCAGACTTCTTCCGGATAACGTTCCGGATCGGGTTCAAGGGTAGGCACGGGGTCGATCTGCCAGTTTGTTACCCCGTCTTCACTGATTGCTTTCGTTAAATGGGAAAACCCCCGCCGATCTTCAACCCGCGCCAGCAACAGCACTTTGCCGTTAAACACGGTTGCCGCCGGATTAAATACCGTATTTGCTGCATAGGGCCAGTCTTGGGCTGTCAATATGGGGTTATCAGGATGGCGTTTAAACAGTTCTCGGTAGGTATTGTCATGATTTCTGAGTTTACTCTGAAAAGACATAATAAAACCTCCTAACTAATTCATAATGTCGCTTGCTATGCCACATTAAAAATCAGCTGGAGTGTTTAAAAAAATAAGTAGCACAGTTGTGTTAGCACTCGTCAATAATGAGTGCTAACACATTTTTATTTTATAATTTTTATCGTCATTCGTCAAGATTTTACCAGGCAGCAGTTATTTCACGGTATAACCCGCGTCTTCCACCGCTTTTTTGATGTCGGCCAAGCCGGATTTTGCGGCGTCAAAATCGACGGTGAGCGTTTTTGCCGCCAAATCAACCTCGGCGGCCATTACCCCCGGCAGACCGCGGACGGCCTTTTCCACCGCCGCTTGGCAATGGCCGCAGCTCATGCCTTCCACGGTAAGCGTAACTTTTTCCAGCTTGCCGCCATGGCAGCCGCAATGTTTGCACATAGTCATTCCCCCTATAGTTTTTCTTGCACGGCTTTGATTTTCCCCGCCATCGTCAGTTCCTTGTCACGGCGGTCATCAATGCGGATAAGGGTCGACACTCTTTGCGCTCCGGCCTCAAAAGGCACTTCGTGCATTTGCCGGATGACCTCCATAATCCGGTCCAGGTCACCTTCAATTACGGTCGCCATTGGCGTCAGCTGGTATTTCAGGTCTTTGGCCTGTTCCAGCACCTTATGACAGGCGGCCACATACCGGCTGATACTTGTGCCCACGCCAAGGGGCGCAATGGTCACTTCCACAATTGCCATAAGCTCTCCCCCCCTTTTTTAATTCGGCAATAATTTTAGGATTTCTTTGCAAAAAGCCGGCAAATCGGCCGGCAGCCGCGACGTAATCAGCTTGCCGTCGATGATGACCTCCAGGTCATGGAAAATGGCGCCGGCATTGAGCACGTCCGTCAGAATGGACTTGTAACAGGTAACGTTGCGTCCCCGGATAATGTCAGCCTCAATGAGCATTTGCGGCCCATGACAAATGGCCGCTACCACCAGGCCGGCCTTATCGGCCTGTTTGACCAGATCCACCAGGCCGTCGTGTATGCGCATCCGGTCTGGCGCCTGGCCACCGGGGATAATGAGACCGGCATAATCGGCCACGGTTACTTCGGCGGGCGTCAAGGTCGCCGTAAGCGGATAGCCATATTTGCCTTTATAAATGCCTTTGGCCGGAGCGACCACATCCACGGTGTGACCCGCTTCTTTCATTCGGTAATAAGGATACAGGGCTTCCATTTCTTCAAAACCGTTCTCGATAAGCAGCATTACCTTAGCCATAGCCTGTCACACCTTTCCCGACTGTTATTACTAGTGTATTCGCTGTATGGCAAAAAAAACCTGCCGGCTATACCCGGCAGCGAATTTTAATGTTGCCCTTTAGGGAATTTCTTATCGATTAGCGGCCAGATTTCCGGCTGTTCCTGTCCTAACCGCCAGATCGCAATGCCGGCCGGGTTGTACTTGGCCACTACGTCCAGTTTTGCGGCAGTACTCCGGTCGTTTTCAAACCAGACCTCGTGATCTTTGTACTTGAAGTGGGGCGCCTGCACCGCCTCGTCATATAAAATCTTAGCGCCATATTTCTCCGCCAGCACGATGGCATCGACATATTTGATCGTCTCGGCCGCTTTGCCTTTCTCCGCCGGCCAGTCGTACCCGTAGGCGCTTACGCCGGCGATAACTTTATGGGGCCCACCAGCCTGTTCAATCGCGTATTTCAAATTCTTTTCATACCAGTCAATCGGCGCAATAGCGCCCGGTTCGGAGGTCGCCCAATGGCGGTCATACAGCATTACCTGGATAAAGTCGGCGTTTTTCGCCAGCGCGCCGTAATCATACGCGCCGTGCACGCTCTCGTGAACATCGATCTTGGGAAACACCGAAACAATAACGGTCTTATTGAGCGCCTTCAGTTTCGGATAAAGCTCGGCCATAAAGGCAATCAGATTATCCTTCTGCTCCGGCTTTAACTGTTCAAAGTCGATATTGACGCCGTCATAGGGCTTTTCCCTCGCGACCTTGACAATATTGTTAATGGTTTTGGTCCGAAGGGCCGGGTCGCTGAGGATGGTATCAATGGCGCCGGTCTTATAAGTAATGAGCGGAAAAATTTTCAACCCTGCTTGTCTGGCCGTATCGTAGACGAGCTGGCTTTCCCGCGTTTCCAGCGTACCGTCGGCGGCGGCCTTATACCAGAAGGGAGCAACATGGCTCATGTGTTTGGCAAAGGCTTTCATGCTGGGGAAAGACCCGGTCTGGTCCGGTGTGCCTGGCCAGGGATTTTCATAGTAGCCGATCACCATACGGGATGGCATAGGCGTCGCCTGTTGGCCCGGACTGTCAGGAAGCGGTTTTGGCGCCGGTTTGGTGCTGCAACCGCCTGCCGGCACCACGGCAAAAGCGAAAACAAAAAGCAAAAAAATAGCTACCGGTTTCCAGTGTCGCAAAAGTGTCACCCTTTCCATACATATGTCTGGTTTTAGTATGGGCGGGCGGGCTGGAAATCATGCGAACAAAATAAAGCCCTTACAAAGCGAAATATTCTAGCTTTGCAAGGGTTTAATTTATCCTCAAATGAAGATTAGAAAATAATTATAAATTTATTACCCTCTATTACCCTCTTGCTACTAAGGCCTCTTCTTCCTCTTCTTCAGCAGGACACCCGTGACTAGGACCAATGGCGGAAATTCGAGCGACATTAATTCTTACTCTATCACCCTCCCTATAAAGGCTGGGCGAAATTTCTTTTAACTCAGCGTTATCTCTTATTATTAAAGCTTCGCAAGTTAATTCTAACGTAATGAACTCATTCTCATTTTCCACTTCAACGTTAACCTGTGGTTTATAATACTCAGTTTTACGGTCTTCCTCACGGTCTTTTATAATCTGGCCTTGCAATACAACTCGGTCATCCAACACTATATTGACTGATCCTACACAGTCAACAACGTCATTTTTCTTAAAACCCATATTCTTCTCTCCTTTCAAAATTTATTTGGCTTTTGCCTAATATATAATATTAAACTTTTTATGTAAAAGTGCTAATGTGCATCTAAATAAAACAAAAAGAGTAAAATTCCTAGTTTAGCGAATTTTACTCTTTAGGCAAAAGCCAACGGCCTTCCTGTCTGGCAATAATGATACCAAACAGGAGGATGCAAATAATGAATAAAACAAGCGGGGAATATACCCCGCTTATCTTCGGCCGGTAACCCGTACATATTTTTCTCTTAATCGTCATAGCTGCGGCTGTAGGCCACTTGCAGCACGTCGTCGGGCAGTTCTTTTTCCCAGCGGGCCACGACAACGGCGGCAACGCAGTTGCCGATCAGGTTGCAAACCGTACGGCCCATGTCGAGGATCCGATCAACGCCCAGAATAATGGCCACGCCTTCTACCGGCAGGCCGAAAGCGGCAACAGTACCGGCAATAACGATAAGGGACGCGCCCGGCACGGCCGCAATACCTTTGGTAGACATCATCAGCGTCAGCACCATAAGGAGCTGCTGGGGCAGTTCGAACGGTATGCCATAGACCTGGGCAATGAATACAACGGCCAACGCGCTATACAGGGTGGAGCCATCCAGGTTGAAGGTATAACCGGTTGGCAGCACAAACGTGATGATATGCTTGGGAACGCCGAATTTTTCCAGCTTTTCCATCGCCAGCGGCAACGCAGCTTCACTGGACGCAGTGGAGAAAGCAATCAGGATGGGTTCCTTGAGCGCCCGCATCAGATGGAAGAAGTTAACGCGCAGGACTACGGAAGCCCCCATCAGGACAACCAGGACGAAAAGTATGAGCGCAAGGTACAGCGACAGGATCAGCTTGGCCAGTGGGATCAGCATGCCCAGACCGAACTTGCCGACGGTAAAGGCAATGAGGGCAAAGACACCGATCGGCGCCAGCTTCATAACATACCAGGTAAACTTGAACATGATTTCCGCCACACTGTGGGCCAATTTGACCACCGGTTCACCCGTGGGGCCCATTGCTGCGGCGGCAACGCCAAAAAAGGTGGAGAAGAAGACGATTTGCAGCATGTCGCCGCGGGCCATGGCATCCACGATATTGGTCGGGACGATGTTAACGACCATCTGCATCATGTCAATAGACTTTTTCGCAGCGGCCGCAGCGGCGCCGGCGTCCACGCCGGTGACAGCTACGCCCACACCGGGTTTGAGGATATTGACAACCGCCAGGCCAACAAACAGCGCCGCCGTCGTAGCCACTTCAAACCAGATGATGGCTTTGGCGCCCAAGCGGCCCAACTTTTTGAAGTCGCCGGTGCCGGCGATGCCCATGATCAAGGAGCTGAAAATCAGCGGCACGACGATCATCTTAATCATCCGGATGAACATGTCGCCGACCGGTTTAAGTTGCTGACCGTACTGCGGGAATACATAACCGAAAATAATTCCGAGGGAAAGGCCAATAAAGATTTGCGTGGTGAGTCCTATGCCTTTGCCATTTTTAACTTGTGCCATGAATTGTACCTCCTTTGCTGAAATAATTGCGGAGACCGGCCATGCCCACATTATAGCCGAAACTACATAAAAAGTCTATACGGAAAATACTGAACATTGTGTATACAAAATACATCATCTATACAAGACTGGTTGCTCTTAAAAATTCGCTCCGGCCAACAAGTCGGGCGCTAAAGCCCAAGCTATTAATAGCAGCGTCAAAAAAATCAAAAACAAACTTAACGACCAGGCGAGCAAATTTTGGAACGGACTGTTGGTAAACGGCCCCATAATGCGCCTATTATTCGTCAACAGCAGCATAAAGACCAGTACCGGCGGCAGCAGTACCCCATTAACCACCTGGGCCAGCAGCATGATGCGATACAGCAAAACCCCCGGCCATAAGGCAATGGCGGCCCCGAGACAAACAAGCAACGTATACAGTCCGAAAAAAACGGGCGCTTCTTTCGTTGTTTTGCTGATGCCGCTTTCAAAGCCAAAGGCCTCGCATACGGCATAGGCAGTACTGAGGGGCAGAATGAACGCGGCCAATACCGAGGCCCCTAATAGGCCAATGGCAAAAAGGGCAGCCGCGTATTGTCCGGCAAGGGGTTCAAGGGCCAACGCGGCGTCTTGGGCGGTCTCGATACGAATTGGCCCGCCATGGAGAGTGGTCGCCGTCACAATAATAATGAAAAAAGCCACCAGGCCGGTGAAAAAAGTACCAAATACGACGTCCAGCCTGGTCAGGGGATAATCTTTGGCCGTAATCCCTTTGTCAACCACCGAGGCCTGGATGTAATATTGGCCCCACGGCGTAATGGTAGTGCCGATCATGCCAATGACCATCAGGAGATAACCCGTATCGCCCGCAAAGACCGGAGTTATCGCCGCAGCCACAACCTCCCGCCAGGGGGGCTGCACAATAAAGCCTGAGATAACATAACTAAAAAATGTAAAGCACAGGACGAGCGCAATTTTTTCCACCTGCCCGTAACTGCCCCGCACGACCAGCCACCAGATAAAACCGGCCATGAGGGGCAGCGATAGGTATTTGCTGACGCCAAAAACCTCCAGACTGATAGCAATACCGGAGAACTCCGAAGCGGTAGTAGCCACATTGGCAATGACGAGTACAAGGGTGGCAAAAAAAGCCCAGCGCACGCCAAACTGCTCCCGGATAAGATCAGACAACCCCTTGCCGGTCACCGCTCCCATGCGCGCCGACATTTCTTGCAAAACCAGCAAGTTTATCAAACTGGCGAGCAGTACGGGCAGCATACTATAGCCGTAGTGGGCGCCTGCCACCGCGTAAGTAGCGATGCCGCCGGCGTCATTGTCCGCGCAGGCCGTTATAATTCCTGGCCCCATAATGGATAAAAAGAGAACTGCGCGGCGCCGCCACCGCAACCCAAATTTGAGCATAGCAACCCCCTCCTGCCTGCCGGCATTGCCGTTACGCGCCACGCTACGGCGTTACGCCCACCAGCTCCCATATTCTATGAAGGGCCAAGGCTGTTAGCCACTGACCTGTTTCCGCGCCTACCCGCAAACTTTAAGCCCTCCGCTAAACGGAGGGCTGGTCCATTTCCCGGCATAAGTCAAGAAACCCTTTCAGTACCCGCGCCGTCAGGCCACAAATAACACGTGATCCATACTGATAAAACCAGACAGGATATGTGATACGCGGCTTCCAGTCCGGTGAGTATTCAGGCAGGAGCTGGATGGGAAAGTCGGATAGCGGCCGGGTGGCCATTTCCATATGTCCGACCTGCGGCTGGGCAGCCAAAAGCCAGGCCAGCGGCACGGTAAAAACCTCGGCCACTTCCTCCCTGTTCGGTTTGAGGGCCGCCACATCGGCCGCCAGATAGCCGACAAAAGGATATAATAATACCCCAATCTGGCCGATTACCAAATCCAGCGGCCCCAGCGGGCGGATCTGCGCCGGGGCGAGACCAAGTTCTTCAACCGTTTCCCTTACCGCCGCCGCCAGTGCGCTCTGGTCGCTTACTTCGATCCTGCCGCCGGGGAAACAGATTTCACCGGGCTGCCAGGCCAAATTGCCGGAGCGCACTTCAAACAGCACTGCCAGACCATCGGCGGTATCCACTAAGGGCAGTAAAACAGCAGAGCGGAAAAAGTCGCTTTTATTGCCAATATCACCACGTCGGGCGGCCAGCCGCTTTTGCAGCCGGTCGCAAAAATCCCTGCCCTGCATGAACATTCCTCCGCTATTTTCCAGTAATTTCGATTTTGCCGGCGAGGCCCGGCGTCGTTACTACCCGGCCGTCCTGGGTAACAAATACCGCCTCGACGCCGGGGAATTTTTGCAAAAGCTGCATTCCCCGCTCAACGCCCAGAACAAAGAGGGCGGTGCTTAAAACATCGCCGTCGGTCGAATTGTTTAGGGCAACGGTAACGCTGGCTACCTCCTGGGGCTGGCGGCCTGTCCGCGGATCAAGGATATGGGCGTAGCGGACTCCGTCCTTCTCAATGAAACGCTGATAGTCGCCCGATGTTTCCAGTGTGTCCCAGTCGGTCAAGGCCAGCTTGGCGATGATGCCCTCACTCCGCCGCGGATGCTGGATGCCAATCCGCCACGGACTGCCGTCCGGTTTAACGCCGATGACCCGTACATTGCCGCCGGCGTTGACCAGAGCCGACTTAACCCCCATGGCTTTTAGCTTTTCCACCGCCTTATCGGTGGCATACCCTTTGGCGATGCCGCCGAGGTCCAGGCGCATCCCCACTTTAGGCAAATATACTGTATTATGCACCTCATCAACCTCTACCATCCGGTAGTTCACCAGCGGCAAAAGGGCGTTTATTTCCGCTTGGGCGGGGACAAAATCACCCTTGCGGCCAATGCCCCATAGCTCGGTTAACGGCCCGATACTAAAATCAAAGGCCCCGTCCACCTTGGCGGAAAGCGCTTTAGCCCGGTTTAACAAGTAGACAAGCTCCGGGTCTACCCTCACTTTGCTTTTGCCGGCCTGGGCATTAATTTTGGCCAGCTGGCTATTGGGATCAAACTGGTTAGTAAGGTCATGAATGCGCTTAAATTCGCCGAACGCCGCTTTGACAGCCTGCTCGCTCCCCGGCCCGTAGGCGGTAATTTCAATGATCGTGTCCATTAAAAACTGCGTTTCTTGGTACGGCTTAGGCGAAACATAGGTGGATAAGCCGCAACCGGCCGTTATCAGGACAAGCGGCAAGGCCAACAGCAACGTGGCAAACCGACGATAATTGGGCATAATGCGACTCCTTTTATCAGGATATGTAGATATTCGGCCTTCACCCGGCAAAAACCTGCATAAGCAATAGGAAAAGGGCAACCGCTGCCGGCTGCCCCGTTACTACTCTTTACGCTTAAATCCAACCGCGCAGTTTCATCGCCTCGGACAGGCGTTCGAGAGCGACGATATAGGCGGCCACGCGCATGTTCACTTGGTATTTCTGCGAAGCGTTATAAACTTCATTGAAGGCTTTCACCATCAGTTCTTCTTCACGGGCGTGGACTTCCCGTTCGCTCCAGTAGTACCGATACAGGTTCTGCACCCATTCGAAATAGCTGACCGTTACCCCGCCGGCATTGGCGAGAATGTCGGGAATGACCATGACGCCCTTAGCGCTCAGGATTTCATCGGCTTCCGGCGTTGTCGGACCATTAGCCCCTTCGGCAATTATTTTGGCCTTAATGCGGTCGGCATTTTCGCCGGTAATCTGGCCTTCGAGCGCCGCCGGCACCAGCACGGTCACAGGCAGTTCAAGCAATTCCTTGTTGCCGATAGCCTTGGCGCCAGGATAGCCGACCACCGAGCCCGTCTCCTTGACATATTTCTCCACATCATACGGATTGAGGCCTTCTTCATTATAGATGCCGCCATTGACGTCGCTGACGGCCACAACCTTGGCTCCCAGGTCATGAATGAGCTTGGCCGAAAAACCGCCGACATTGCCAAAGCCCTGTACGGCTACGGTAGCCTGGGCCTTGTCGATGCCTAGCGCTTTAAAAGCTTCCCGCACGCAGAACATCACGCCCCGGCCGGTAGCCGAGCCACGGCCCGCCGAACCGCCGATGGTTTTGGGCTTGCCGGTAATAACCCCGGGAACGTTCTGGCCGCGCAAACGGCTGTATTCGTCTACCATCCAGCCCATAATGCGCGAATCGGTATTTACATCCGGTGCTGGAATATCGTCATATTCGCCAATGATCGGAGCAATCCGCTCAATATAACCCCGGGACAGCCGCTCCAGTTCGCTGCGGGACAGCTTGCGCGGGTCAACGACAACCCCGCCCTTGCCGCCGCCATAAGGTAGTCCAATAACGGCGCATTTAAAAGTCATCCAGAAAGCAAGCGTCTTGACCTCGTCCATGGTCACATCCTGGTGAAAACGGATGCCGCCTTTAGCCGGTCCGAGCGCGGTGTTGTGCTGCGAGCGGTAGCCGGTAAATACCTCAATCCGCCCATCGTCCATCTTCACGGGTATGCTTACCTCCAGCGTCCGCTCTGGTTGCTCAAGAATCTTGGCCGCCTTGGGATCGAGCTGCATGACCTTCGCCGCTTTTTCGAGGTTCTTCTTGGCCATCTCAAAAATATTTTGCATTTTTAAGAACACCTCCTAAATTCATTGTATCTTCCTGAAATTTATATGTCTAGCGAATTTTGTATACATAATACAAACGCCATAAGTTAATTTTTTCACAAAGTACAAGAGTCTTATTCTCATTAACTATATTGTTTCATATACATATAGGAATTATTAGTCTCCCTGAAAAGTGTAATTTGGTTGCTATGTAATTATATTTATGAAAAAAATACCCCGGCGTTTTGCCAGGGTATCATGGAGCGTAGTATTAGGCTGGCGCAGCTTCCGCAAGCGCACAGATGAAATCCGGCCGGACACGGAACCGTAAATCCATTCCTTCTGTGACGTCTTGCTGAGGGGGGATGCGTACTTTGAGCGTTTGTTCGCTGCCATTTTCAGCGCAAGCCTGTATTGTCCCTTCAATGGCTGTTCCCGTATAGCTTGCGGAGATTAGTTTCCCACCGATGGAACCGTGGGGGTCAAGTTCAAAACTGTCAGGGCGAATGGCAAGATAGATTGTCCTGCCTGGCGGCAGCCCCTTGGTATCGCGGCAAGGAACAGGGCCAAGAAAAGTTTTTACCAAACAATCCGGCACCGCGACAGTTCCGGTAACTATGTTGGCCTTGCCTACAAATTCCGCGACAAACCTGTTGGCCGGGCATTCATATACTTCCCTTGGCGCACCGTCCTGCTGGAGAATTCCGTCGCGCATGACGATAATCCGGTCGGACAGGGCAAGGGCGTCGCCTTGATCGTGGCTGACAAAAATCGCTGTCGTGCCAGTCATCTTGATGATCCGCCTGATTTCCTGGCGCATTTGGACGCGCAGGCCGGCGTCCAGGTTGCTGAACGGCTCATCAAGCAGGATTAATCCGGGACTCGGACTTAAGGCCCGGGCTAGAGCAACCCGCTGCTGCTGACCGCCGGAAAGCTGATGGGGAAACCGCTCCTGAAATCCGGCTAAACCGACCAACGCCAGCATATTGTGCACCCGCTCCGGGATATTGGGAACTTTAAGCTTTTTTAGCGGAAAGGCAATGTTTTCCGCCACTGTCATATGGGGAAATAGGGCATAGTCCTGAAAGACCATGCCGATGCCCCGCTTTTCCGGCGGAAGGCAGGTTGTTTCGTCGGCGACGGTAGTACTGTTAATTATGATCCGGCCGCTGTCAGGCCGTTCAAAACCGGCGATAAGCCGTAAAGTCGTCGTTTTGCCGCAGCCGCTCGGTCCCAGCAGGGTTGCTATTTCCCCGCTCTGTAAGCTAAAAGAAAGGTTGGCGACTGCATTGCGGGTCTGGTCATATGATTTGGTCAGATTTATCACATCCAGCCGGGACATTTAACCTCTCCTTTCGTGCTTTATCACCGCCAAATACCGGAGGGGAATGAGCGAAACGGCCACCAGCAAAAGCGCCGCCGGAGCAGCCAGGGTATAGAAGCCTTCGCTGGCCTCTATCCAAATTCGCACGGACAAAGTATCAAATCCGGCGGGACGCAGCAGCAAGGTGGCGGGGAGTTCCTTCATGGAGTTAAGAAAAATGAGAATCCAGCCGGCAATCAGTCCCGGCCTAATGAGGGGGAAAGTGATACGCCACAAGGCTTCCCAGCGTGAGTAGCCGCAGGTTTGCGCCGCTTCCTCAAGGTTAGGCGAGATTAAGGCGAGGGCAGACTCCTGCGCTTGCAGTCCCTGAGGCATAAAACGAACGACATAGGCTGCGGTCAGCAGCACGGGAGTGCCGTACAACATGGGCAGGAACTGACTGGCAACAAAAACAATCCCTAAGGCGATAACAACCCCCGGCAGCGCGTAACCCGCATAGGAAATCCTTGCAAATAACTTGCCAGGGAAACTGTCGTGCCGGGCACTCAGGTAAGCCACGGGCAAAGCCAGCAAGCTGGCAAGGGTGGCCCCGGCTGCCGCGGTAGTAAAACTGTTGAGGGTGTAGCGCCAAAATTCCTGGCCAATGGCGCCCTGAACTAACCCTTGGTATGTCATGGCAATGAGAAAGAGCAGCGGGAATATCACCGAAGCGCTCAAAACAAGCCAAACCCATGCCAGGGCAAGATAGCGCCAGCTGCCAAGGGGAACAACGGGCGCCGTCCCGTGGCTGCCACGGTTTTGGTAATATCTCGCTTTGGCCCGGCTGCGCCATTCGAGCCAGACTGCCGCCAGCGTAATTGCGACAAGAATCAGGCCGAGCACAGCAGCCGCCGACCGGTCATAACGGCCGACCAATTGCGTATAAATGGCGCTCGTAAACGTATCGTATCGCAGCATGGCCACAACGCCAAAGTCGGACAAAACATACAGCGCCACCAGTAAACTGCCGGCGCCGATAGCGGGTCGAAGCATCGGCAGGGTAGCGGACCAGAAAACCGACCAGGAAGAATAACCGCAGGCGCGGGCGGCTTCTTCGCAACTGGCGCTCATCGTTTCCAGCGCTGCCGCCACCAGCAGGAATGTGTACGGAAAAGTAAACAACGAAAGGACCAGTGTCGTACCCCATAGCGAATAGATATCCGGCAGGGCAAGCGCTCCTCCCGCAAGGGAAGCGACCACCGTTTTGAGCACACCGTCAAAACCAAACAAAAAGATATAGGCAAGGGCGCCGATATACGGGGGGATAGCCATCGGCAGGGCCAACAGCCACTTATAAGTTTTGCGGCCTGGCAAGTCGCTTCTGGTGACCAGCCATGCCAGGGGCACCGCCAGGATAACGGTGGCGCACGTTGTAGTGGTCGTCAGTACAAGTGTATTTGTTAGTAAATAGGGTATCCTGGTATTCCAAAGGCGGACCCAGACGTCCGTATCGCTCAGGGCTGCCCGGTAAAGAATGTATATGACCGGTACACTCATCAAAAGCCCGACCAAAAGGGCGGCGAAAAGTATAGTCTTACCCGGCGGCTTGCCACGCCACGCATTAAGCCACCACATATGGGAAAGCCGGAAGAAGCTTATAGGCTTCTCCCGGTAAATATGTAGGTTAATACTGCGCAAAATTATTCTCCTATCGCTTAGGGCATGCCTACTTTTTCCAGCAGGTTCATGCTGTTTTTCAGCTCTTTACCCAAGACTTCGAGCTTGACATCAGCCCGTTTGAAATCATTAAGACTTTTTTCCGCTTTAGCCGGAACGCCCGGAATAACGGGGTATTCGTAGTTAACCTCGGCAAAAATCTTCTGGATTGAGGGCTGGAGCAGGAACGCTATAAACTTTTTCGCCGCTTCGGTATTTTTTGCCCCTTTTATGATACCAACTCCGGCCACATTAACGGCTACGCCCATGTCGCTTGGGCCCTGATCAGGATAGATTGCGGCTACCGGCGAACCGGCCGCCTTTTCAAGTTCATAGTAGTAATGGTTTACCCAACCGAGCTTGAATTCGCCCTTGCCAACAGCCTGACGGACTTCGGTATGGCCTTTCAGAACTTTGACGTCATTGGCCTTGAGCGCCGTGAGGAAATCTTCAGCCGCTTTATCGCCTTTTACCTGACGGATTACGGTGACATTGCCGACAACCGATTCATTTGAGCTTATGGCCATGGCTACCTGGCCTTTCCATTTGGGGTCGGCCAGATCAAACAGCGACTTGGGCAATTCGCTTTCCTTAACCAGCTTGGTGTTGTACATAATTACCCGGCTTCGAGCAGATACGCCGACCCAGGAGCCATCATCGGCCCGTAAATCGGCGGGCACTTTTTTTACGGCGTCCGAATTATTGGGCTGAAACAGCCCCTGGGACCTTAAGACCTCTAGCGTCCCGGCGTCATTGGCGATAAAAACGTCAGCCTGGGGATTGTTTTTTTCTTCCATAACGGCGTTAGCCAACTCGGATGCCCCGCCGGCACGAAGCACTACCTTGATGCCTGTTTCTTTTTCGAACTGCTCGATAACCGGTTTTATCAGCTTCTCGTTCCTTCCGGAATACACCACGAGCTGGGTCGGTTTGGCCTGTTCGGTTTTTGCCGTTTCCGACGAGCCGCAGCCGGCAATGGCGAAGGCAAGCAGGATAGATAACGCCAAAAGCGCAAGAACCTTTTTCTTAAATACCATAGATATCCTCCTTTAATGATAATCATTTTCATTCAAGCACGCATTTAGTTTACGCTAATTGATAATTATTTTCAAACTCCAGCCTGGCTTATTTCACCAGATATCAAGCATTATTTTTCAATTTCCGCCGTTTTTCGCATATTTACTGAAATTTATGTGCCAAGTTGGAAATTTAGCCTGCACTTGACATTGTAAAAGAGAAAAAGTTACAATGAAAATGATTATCAAATACATAAAGGTGATAACAATGTCGGTTATCGTCGTCGGTGGAGATCACTTGGGCTCAATTGAAAAGAAACTGTATGAATTAGGCGCCAAAGAACTCATTCATGTTTCAGGGCGAAAGAAGTTAGACCGGAAAAAACTGCCCATAAGCCAGCGAACGTCTTTTGTCCTAGTTTTGACGGATTACGTCAACCATGACATTGCCGCCAGGGTAAAAGAAAGGGCTAAAACTTTACACGTGCCTTTAATCTTCGCAAAAAGGTCCTGGAGTTCAGTAGAACAGAAAATTAAGGCGGGTGGATTTGTTAAAGCCGAGCTATGTTAACGTTTTGAGTTATAAAATTACCCTTTTGGGGCAAGATATGGCTATGAAATGCAGAAAGGAGCGTGCAGGGCTTGGATTTAAAAAATATGAACGTTGCCGCCCTCTCAGATGACCAGGTTGATGCCGTGAAAAAATACGAGCAAGACTTCAAAGCCAAGTACGGCAGCGACGTTATTCTCATTGCATTTAGGAAATGAGCAACCAAAAGACCAGGCGTCCACAATCCGGCGTGGGCGCCTGGTCTTTTACAATTCGTCTTTTACATTTCAAAGGTAGCCAATGCGCGGTATACTCTCTTTTTCTCTTCAACAGCACTCGATATTAAAGAAAAACTTGTTACAGCAAAGCCGCTGCCGCCGGCGGTTAGCCGCAGCGCCTGCCGGTATGCTTCGCCATCGGTAAAACAGACATCCCGGGCAAGAGTAATATGCGGCTTATAAGGCCGGTTTTCCGGAATAAAACCCAGCTCCTTCATCCCCAGGACAATAGCACGCTGCAGCCGGCTCAGCGCGGTCAAGTCACCGCCTAACCCTAACCAAACTACGCGATAGGGATTATTTTGCCCAAAACAGCCTAACGCCCCAAGGTTAAGCCGCAAAGGACTGTGCCCTTTGGCTACTTGCTGCAGACGACGGCATATATCCCCCACTTTATCTTCCGGTACTTCACCTAAGAACTGAAGCGTAAGGTGCATATTGTATTTAGCAGTAAACCGTCCGCTGCTGACATACCGACGCAAATAATCCTGCGTTTGTCCTAATTTATCAAGTATCGCTTCCGGAAACTCGATGCCGATAAACAATCGCATAAACAACACCTCTTGCCCAAATTTAAAAATAGTGTCTGCCTTATTTTGCTTCGGTAGCCCATGCTTCACTATCCAATTTTAAGCTTAACATCATAGTATATATATTTGGCCGGTCGCTGGCCTTTAACCTCTATACCGATAGCGGAGCATATCAATACAAAAAGAGCACCTAGTGTTAGGTGCTCTTTTGTGTAACCGGCGTCTACCTATCCTCCCAGGCCGTCTCCAGCCAAGTACTTTCGGCGTTTACGGGCTTAACTGCTGTGTTCGGTATGGGAACAGGTGG